>JAACDY010000074.1 GCA_009936675.1 Bacteroidota bacterium | reverse complement strand
GTGGGTTATCCTCAGCTTTCGGCCATTACAGAAGTGTATAAGACCCTTGGAGGGACTGATATACCCATCATTGCCGATGGAGGGATTCGATATACTGGAGACATCCCTAAAGCCGCTGCTGCAGGAGCAGATGCTGTCATGTTGGGATCTCTTTTGGCCGGAACCCAAGAGTCTCCAGGGGAAACTGTAATTTTTGAAGGAAGAAAATTTAAAACCTATCGCGGGATGGGCTCTGTAGAAGCCATGAAAAAAGGAAGTAAAGACCGTTATTTCCAAGATGTCGAGGACGATATAAAGAAGCTAGTTCCCGAGGGAATTGTGGGTAGGGTACCTTATAAAGGAGATTTGAACGAAAGCATCCACCAATTCATTGGCGGGCTAAAAGCGGGGATGGGCTATTGTGGTACCAAAGACATTAAGACCCTTCAAGAAAAAGGTAAGTTTGTGACCATTACAGCCTCTGGAATCAAAGAAAGCCATCCACACAATATCAGCATTACCAAAGAAGCGCCTAATTACAGCCCTTAATTAATGTGCAACAATTTTGTGTGTAAAAATTCTGTTGTCGGTAGTTTCGATACGAATGATATAGAGGTTTTGTCTCTCTAAATTGATTGGAATGACAACTTTAGAGAAGTCCTGAATGTTCATGTCCATGATCATATTGCCAATGATTGAATAAATTTTGAGATTTCCATTGACATGAATACCTTTTATAAAAAGGGTATTATTTTGATAAATTACGCTGACTGTTTCGTCCAACTTGTGGGTTGACTGAAGGTTGAGAATATGAGAGGGGAGATTTGGACTAGCTTTGAAGAAAACTAATGAAAATATTAAAAAGCAAAAAGAGGGTAAACTATTTTTCACTGCTTTTAATTTGATAGCAATTTACAACTTCTTTTAATAAGTTCAAAAAAATATTAACATGTTTAGGATCTGTAAATCAATAACTTACAAACTTTGTTAAGAATGATAAATTTAATTGTTAATAAATCATGCAATATTTAAAAAAAAAACCGTTAAAAGTGCAATGAGGTTAATTAATTGTTCAAAACTTACAGAATGGGCGATCTTGTGTTGCCTTTTTACTGTTTTAATGGGTTGTAATTCCATTACATCTTCTAATCAGGATCGTCTGATCGCTCGGGCAGAGAATCACTACCTCTATCGGTCAGATATAGAGCGAAACTTTGAATCATTTGCCTCCGAAGCAGACAGTTTGGTTAAGGTGGGTGATTTCATCAATAACTGGGCGCGTCAGAAATTACTCTACGAAAAATCCTTAATCAATCTCCCTCAAGAGAAAATTTCAGAATTGACCCATTTGGTTGATGCCTATCAAAATAGCCTGTTTATCAATGCCTATAGAGAGTTTGTGCTCAAATCGACCATGGACACACTAACGACTCAATCTTTAATTGGTACGTTCTATGAAGAAAATAAGCAGAATTTTTTATTAAAGGAGCCTATATACAGGCTTAGATATGTTTCTTTTCCGCTAGATAATGTGGATGGAAGAGAAATTACAAGGCGATTTAAAAGATACGACACTCAGGATGTCAAATTCCTAGATTCTCTATCTTTCCAATTTTCCAATTACTTTTTGTCAGATTCAATATGGTTGAATCAAATCGAAGTACGAGAGCGATTGGGTCACTTGGATCAACAGCAACAAGATCGTTTTTTAAAAAGCCCGAATTATTTTGAAGTGAAAGACAGTTTAGTTTTATATTTGTTCCAATTGGCTGGAAGATTGGATAGAGGCAATGTTGCTCCTATTTCCTACGTAGAAAACACCATAAGTAATATTGTATTTAATCAAAGAAAACTTGAATTTTTAAGATCATTTGACATTGATATTTTGCAAGATGCCATCAAAACTAAGAAATTTGAAAAATATTAAAATACTATTAATCAGTTGCGTGTCCGTATTTAGTTTAATTGACACTACAAGTGTTTGTGCTCAAGGAAGTCAGTCTATAAAACCTCAAAGGATTAAGGTAGACGGGGTTTCGGCTGTAGTGGGGGATTATGTTATCCTCGAATCTGATATCGATAAAGCCATTGTTGAAATGGAATCCCAAGGGATGTCGGCCAAAAATATTACCCGATGTGAATTGTTGGGCAAGTTGATGGAAGACAAACTCTATGCTCACAATGCTGTTCAAGACAGTTTGGAAGTGAGCGATCAGGAAATTTACGATTATGTAGATCAGAGTATTGCCTATTTTACGGATCAATTGGGAAGTATTGAAAAAGTTTTGGAATTTTATAAAAAGCCCGATGAACTATCTTTTAGGGATGAGTTGTTTCAAATCAACAAAATCCAGAAGTTGTCCTCCATGATGCAGGCCAAAATTGTCGATGAAATTGAGATTACTCCCGAAGAGGTAAGAAGTTTTTTTAAGCAAATTCCTACATATGAACTCCCCACTTTTGGTACGGAACTGGAAATTTCACAAATTGTATTAGAACCCAAAGTTACCGAGGAAGAGAAAGAACGTATCATCAATCAACTCAAATCATTTAAGGTAGATGTAGAGGAGAGAGGTTTAAGTTTTTCTTCCAAAGCGGTATTGTATTCTCAAGACCCTGGATCCCGATCCAGTGGAGGTAAATATACTCTGCATCGAAAAAAACCTCGAATGGTAAAGGAATTTCGGGATATTGCCTTTAGCATGCAAGAAGGACAAATTTCAGATCCTTTTAAAACAGATTTTGGTTGGCACATCCTTATGGTCGAAAAGATCAGAGGGCAAGAAGTTGATGTAAGGCATATTCTTTTGACCCCCAAGGTAGACGACGCCCAATTGGAGGAAGCGAGAAAACTTTTGGACACCCTCAGAACCAGAATTATTGATGAAGAAATTACTTTTGAGGACGCTGCTATTCAATTTTCCAGTGAAAAAGAAACTCGACTTAATGGCGGTGCGATCATTAACCCCACTACAGGAGACCGTAGGTTTGAACTCACTAAAATGGATCCTGTGCTTTACAATCAAATTAGAGATTTGGAGGACGAGGAAATTTCGGTTCCCTTATTGGATGAAGATCGCTCAGGGCTGAAGAAATACAAAATACTCAAGGTAACCAATCGCTATGACGAACATATTGCAGATTACTCGAAGGATTATGTCAAAATAAAGGATTTGGCCTTGAAGGAAAAGAAGCTCAAAGCCATCCAAAAATGGATGGAGGAAAAAATAGAGCTGACCTACATCAGTCTAAACAAAGATTTTTACGACTGTGAATTCAACAACAATTGGCGCAAAAAGTGATCAGTTTTTAAAGTATTTCATAGGTACCCATAACATTCCAAAACATTCTCCGTCTTCTTTACCCAAGTGTTTGTGGTGAATTTTATGCGCCCTCCTTACTGCTTTTGCATATCGGCCATTGGCATTTCTGAACCATTTGAATCTTTGGTGAATAAAAATGTCGTGTACCAAAAAATAAGTTAGACCGTAAATAAAGATGCCTATTCCTATGGGCAGACCTGCCCAAAAATTGTATTCACCCCACATGATCACACAGGAACTACTCACGATTGCGTAAAATATAAAAAACAAATCGTTGCGTTCAAACCACGATTGGTGGTCTTTTTTGTGATGATCCTTGTGGAGTACCCACAAAAAACCGTGCATGATATACTTGTGAGAGAACCACGCCATAAATTCCATGGTCAAAAAAGTGATGCATAATACTGCGATCCACAGAAAGGTTTCCATTTATAATAGGTTTAGGTGAAATTTGAGATAAGATTGTGCCAATACGCTCATTTTTTGATAATTGGGAACACGTATCCTAGCCGATTGAATTTTCCTTGAGGGGGTGTTTTTGAGTTTAAGAAGCAGCTTTCGATAGTATTTATAGGCTGTATACACTCCCAATCGGGCACTTTCGGGCAACATAAAAATACCTTCAAGGGCATGATCAAAATCCTTTTCAATCTCAGCGATGATGGTGGCTTTACTTTTTTCGTTAAAATTAGACAAGTCAAGGTTGGGGAAATAGGTACGATCTAATACTTCAAAATCTGCGTTTAAATCTCTAAGGAAATTGACTTTCTGAAAAGCACTTCCCAAAGCCATTGCCTGGGGCTTTAGTTGCTGATATTGATCCTTATCTCCCTCCAAAAAAACATTCAGACACATCAATCCTACTACATCTGCTGATCCGTAAATGTATTCTTGATACTCCTCCTCAGTGTTGTATTTCTGTTTGTATAAGTCCATATTCATGCTTTTTAAAAAAGCATCGATCAAATCCCGAGGAATGTTGTTTTCGTGAACCGTATTGTGTAATGAATTGAGGATGGGGTTCAAGCTGATTTTGCTGTCCAAAGCATGGTTAAGATCTTCTTCAAACCTTTTTAAGAGATCTTTTTTGTCAAAGTTATGAAAGCTGTCTACGATTTCATCGGCAAACCTGACAAACCCGTATATGTTATAGATGTGTTTTCGATGTTTGGTTGCCAGCATCCTGGTTCCCAGCGTAAAAGATGTACTGTAGCGTTGGGTGACCAATTTACTGCACTCGTAGGAAATGGAGTCAAAATGAGTTTTCAATTTATTTTGGATATAGTATTAACTTATAGTAAAGCTAATAAAAAACAAGAAATAAAAATAGGACTATACAAAAATAGAAGCTTCCAGGAATTTTTGTTGGAAGGCATCAACCGTTTTGAAAAGGTGAATATTTTTGGGTAGTTTGGTCAAATCTATATGGACTTGCTGAGGACCCATAATGGCCAATTGAGCATTGTTGTCTTTTAGAATGGTTTGGTAAAAATCATTTATATAATGATCGATGATTTCCTTGTTGGGCTCAACGGTCAAATAAGTGACAAAACAAAAGTCACCACTGAAGCTCAATAAGGTTTCCAAGCTTTCGGTCTGTAAAGATTGACCCAAGAAGATGGTTCTGTATCCAAATTTCAATATAAAATAATTGAGGAATAGCACGCCCATCTCGTGGATTTCGTCCTCTGGCAAATACAATACAAAAACTTTATTATTGTGTTGAGGAATATATTCTTTTTGCAAAAATTCGGTTTGAATATGAATTTTTTGCTTGATCAAGTTGGTAATGAAATGTTCGTGAGAAGGGCTGATGGCATTGGTCTGCCACAAGATTCCTAACTCGTTCATCAAAGGCATGAATATGTTGATAAACACAAAATCGAAATCATTTTGCAATAAGATTTCTTCGTAGGTAGCATCAAACAAAACCGTATCAAAATTAACCATTGATAGTTTAAGTGCATTGATAGAAACCTGCTCTGAGTTCGATTTGAGAGCAATTTCTCTAACCATGATGGGAATTTCTTCCCGATCGAGACTGGCGATTTTAGATATTTTAAAACCGTGATTGTAAAGTAGGGTGATGTTCAGGAGTTTTTGCAGACTTGAAAGGCTGTATCTTCTGATGTTGGTATCTGTCCTGTCAGGACTCAACAGTTTATATCTTTTTTCCCAAATACGTATGGTGTGGGCCTTGATCCCAGAAATGTTTTCAAGGTCTTTTATGGAGAAATTACTTTTTATCCGACTCATATTGTTCAATCTTCATTACCAAAAGCTTAAACAAAGTTAGGAATATTTTTTAATTAGCAACAAAAAAAACAAAAAAGGAAGCAGTGCGCACAAGAAGACTCGAACTTCCACGGGATATAACTCCCACCAGGCCCTCAACCTGGCGCGTCTACCAATTCCGCCATGTGCGCAGAAAGTGACCTGGCTGGGGCTCGAACCCAGGACCCTCTCCTTAAAAGGGAGATGCTCTACCAACTGAGCTACCAGGTCGGAATAAAAGTGTGACTTGGCTGGGGCTCGAACCCAGGACCCTCTCCTTAAAAGGGAGATGCTCTACCAACTGAGCTACCAAGTCATTTAAGGCTGCAAATATAATATCAATTATTTACTTATCAAGTTCAATTGTTATAATTTTGAAAAGCGATAATATTCCTTCTGAAAATGGTAAAATCTCTTATTTTAATAGGCTATATGGGCTGTGGTAAATCTGCCTTAGGCAAAAGCATAGCAGCGAATAAATCCCTTCCATTTATTGACCTCGATGACTATATTGAGTCCCAAGAAAACACCACCATTTCCAAGATATTTGAAAAAGAAGGTGAATTGTATTTCCGAAAAAAAGAACGATTACATCTGGAAAATCTACTTTCAAAAAAGATTCAAGCGGTCATCTCATTGGGTGGCGGTACTCCTTGTTACTTTGATAACATAGATTACATCATCCAAAAAGAAGATTTTCTTAGTTTGTATCTCAAAACATCACCCAAGGTATTGGCCGCAAGATTGTTCGAAGAAAAAAATCATCGTCCCATGATTGCCCATCTCGATAGTCTGGAGGCTTTGGAGGAATTTATAGCGAAACATCTTTTTGAGAGGATTCCTTTTTACCTCAAGGCCGAACAACAACTCACTACCGATAATCAATCCGTTGAGGCGCTGGTCGATCAAGTCGAAAAGCTACTCGCTTAGGTAGACGCCTTCCTTATCCCCAAATGCAACATCGATATGTTCTTTGATTGATGTAGAGAGTGAGATGCCTTTAAAATCTCCTTTGATGGGAAAGTTTTTATGATTTCGATTGACCAATACAGCGGTTTGTAGTTTTTTCAATCTGATGCTTAGAAAATGGGTGACAGCATAAATCAGTGTGCTGCCCGTATTGAGGACATCGTCCACCACTACTACAGCTTGATTTTCGCATACCGCTAATTTTTCGGACAAGACAATGGGGTTGATAGGATTTTTTTTATCCACCTTTATTTCCACAAAAATCACCTTAATGTTACTGATGCTTTCCAATTCTTCTTGGATTCTTTTGGCCAGAATCACACCATTGTGGGCGATGCCTGCCAAAATCAATTGAGCTTCCTCGAAATGCGTTTCATAAATCTGATAAGCAATTCTTTTTACGGTTGTGTGGATGTCGGTGGCATCCATAATTTTATTTCTCTTTTCCGCCATTGTCAGGGTATAAGCAATATTTGTGTCGAAATATAGGAATAGATTTTAACTTTATTTTGAACTCCTTAAAATTTTGTCCCTAGGGTATGGTTTGTAGATAGAAGAAAATGGAATGTTTAACACATTCATAATACTTATTCATCCTCAATAAAATCATCCATTTCCCTTCGGTCTTTTTTGGTGGGTCTTCCGCTTCCCTTATCCCTTTCAGGACCTTTGGATAGAGATTGAAAATTAGCGTGATCAAAGGCGTCATCGGGCGTGATATTCTGTCGATAGATGTCCACCAGCTTGGCACCCAATCTGCTTTTGGGAATGTCCATAACCAGTAATTCGTGCCAAATCTGGCTTTTTCTTACTTTGACTTTATCTCCTATTAGTACTTCTCTAGAGGGTTTGACCAATCGATCTCCCATTCTAACATGACCTTGTTTACAGGCCAAGCTGGCCTGATTCCTTGATTTATAGTAGCGGAGACACCACAGGTATTGATCAATTCGCATTGTTAAACTTACGATAATTCAATCACAAAAATAAAGTAAAATCGTATCTTGCGAACCAATTTTTTCCAATGAAGTATTACAAACATCTGATCTGTATTTCACTTTCACTAGTCTTCCTTTCGGGTTGCAAAAAAGATGAAGGCCCTGAGCCTCTGGTGGAACTTGATATTCAAGCTCCGATAGATGACGAAGCATTGGTGAATTATCTTCAAACCCATTTTTATAATTATGAAGATTTTGAAAATGATCCAGACAATCACAAAATTGAGATATCAATTGATACCATAGCCGATGATAATGCCGATAAAACACCGCTTTGGGATCAAGTACAAAACAAATCCGTAGAATTGACCGATGCAAATGACAATACAGTCTCCAACAAAATGTACTATTTGGTGGTCAAAGAAGGGGTAGGGGAAAAGCCATCTTCTGTGGATTCTACTTTTGTGACCTACAAGGGTACACTTTTAAACAGAAGAGTTTTTGATGTTAGGGAGGAACTACCCATCTGGTTTGATCTTACTGCAGTTGTCCGAGGATTTAGAGAGTTTATACCAGAATTAAGAGCGGGAACTCATACAGTAAATTCAGACGGTACATATGATTTTGACCATTATGGACAAGGAGTGGTTTTTATGCCCTCCGCTTTGGGCTATTATGCTCAGAATATTGCCTCTATTCCAAAATACTCCCCCTTGGTTTTCTCTGTCGCCCTGCACAAAGTCAATCCCTCTGACCATGACAACGATGGTATTTTGTCCATTGATGAAGACCCCGATGGTGATGGTAATCCACTTAACGACGATACGGACGAGGATCGGATTCCTAACTATAGAGACGAAGATGATGATGGAGACGGAACCCTAACCAAAACAGAATACGACCGAGATGGTGATGGTGTAGCAGACGATGATGACAACGATGGAATTCCCGATTATCTAGATGCAGACAATACTTAGTTTAACTTAAAAGAAACCCCCACGGTAAACTGGTTGGGTTGGGTATTGATTTGTCCGCCAACAGGCACTCCCGCCTGAGACAACAGATTACTTTCCATGGCCGATAGGCCTTTTTCATAGCGTAAATCAACTCCTATGGGGCCGAGTTTTAATCGAGTTCCAATGTGCAAGCCCATACTGGTTTTGTTTTGAATTTCCTCAAGTTTGAGTTCATTACTGGCTTGTGAAAGATTAAAAAATGCAGTGGGACCAAAAAACAAACTCACTGGTCCGAGCATATTTATTCCAAAAGACACGGGTAGTTCTATTCGAGAAGTCTCTATGGATTGATCCTCACATTGACTACTGACTTTGGTGAATTGTAATTCAGGTCGCAGATAGAAAGCCAAAATGTTAATTTTGGCATAAACGCCCAAATGATAACCAGTTTTGCCCTTCAAAGAGCCTTGTTTTTGAAGCTGATCGGCAACCACTACAATATCTCCTGCAGCGTCAAAATTAAGCCCTCCTTTTAGACCAAACTCAAGTTGTGAGAAGGTAAGTTGAGTGGTAAAAAACAAAAGAAAAAGAATGGAATGAAACCTCATACCACAATTTATAAAATTATTTTCGACTGATGGCTTTTTTGCTGGCAGCAACGATAGAATTTTTGTTCAACCCATACTTTTCCATTAATTGAGCGGGTGTTCCCGACTCGCCAAAAGTATCTTTGGTGGCAACAAACTCCTGTGGTGTGGGATGAAATGTGGCCAGTGCACCGGCAATACTTTCACCAAGACCACCGAGGTAGTTGTGTTCTTCGGCCGAAACAATACATCCTGTTTTTTCAACAGAAGAGATCAGCAGTTCGGTATCCAATGGTTTGATGGTGTGGATGTTGATTACCTCTGCGGAGATGCCTTCGGCTTCCAAGACCTCAGCAGCCTGTAAAGCTTCCCATACCAAATGACCGGTAGCGGCAATGGTAACGTCTTTTCCAGGGTTTAACACGATACCTTTACCGATTTCGAAAGGTATATCATCGGTTATAAAATTGGCCACTTTGGGACGACCAAAACGCAAATAAACTGGTCCTTGATGCGCTGCAATGGCTATTGTTGCTGCTTTGGTCTGGTTAAAGTCACAAGGGTTGATCACCGTCATACCGGGCAACATTTTCATCAGTCCAATATCTTCCAAAATCTGGTGGGTAGCACCATCTTCACCAAGTGTGACTCCCGCATGCGAAGCACATATTTTTACATTTTTATCAGAATAGGCAATGGATTGTCGAATTTGATCGTAAACCCTACCCGTAGAGAAATTGGCAAAAGTACCAGTAAAGGGTATTTTCCCTCCAATGGTTAGTCCTGCTGCAATTCCCATCATATTGGCTTCTGCAATTCCTATTTGGAAAAACCGTTCTGGGTTTTCGTCTATAAAATCTTGCATTTTGAGTGACCCTATCAAATCGGCACAAAGAGCAACGACATTGGGGTTTGTTCTTCCCAATTCTGTCAATCCAGCACCAAAGCCCGAGCGGGTATCTACTTTACCTTGATCCGTATATTTTTTCATAAAATGATTACCGTTCCTTAATTAATAATCTCCCAATTTCTCTGGGTTTTGAGCCAATGCCACTTCCAACTGTTCGTCATTGGGAGCCTTACCATGCCAAGCGTGGGTGTGCATCATATAATCGACACCGTTACCCATTTCTGTATGCATGATGATTACTATTGGTTGGCCTTTTCCGGTTTTGGTCTGGGCCAGTTTTAATGTTTCTATGATTGATTTGAGATCGTTTCCTTCTTTAAGTAGAATGACCTCCCAGCCAAAGGCTGCAAATTTTTCGGCAATATTCCCCATAGGCAATACATCGTCGGTTGCTCCATCGATTTGTTTTCCGTTGAGATCGACTGTGGCTATGAGATTGTCCACCTTGTTTGCTGCAGCATACATGATGGCTTCCCAGTTTTGCCCTTCTTGTAATTCACCATCTCCCATCAATGCAAAAACGGTTTTGTCATCCTGATTTAATTTTTTGGAAAGTGCAGCACCAATGGCAACAGACAGCCCTTGTCCCAAGGAGCCCGAGGCGATTCTCACACCGGGGAGTCCTTCGTGGGTGGTGGGGTGCCCTTGTAATCTCGAGTCGATCAAACGGAAGGTCTGAAGTTCTTCAACCGGGAAATAGCCCTTACGTGCTAAAACACTGTAGAATACCGGAGAGATATGTCCGTTGGAAAGGAAAAATAAATCTTCATTGTCTCCATCCATATTGAAACCCTCTTTGATCTGCATGATTTCATTATAAAGCGCAACAAAAAATTCTGTACAGCCAAGGGATCCTCCAGGATGTCCCGAATTCACCTTGTGAACCATACGCAAAATGTCTCTTCTGACTTGAGAAACTAATGAGTTCAAAAAATTATAGTCTGGCATTGTGATATATTTTCAGAGCAAAAGTAAGCTTTCAACCTTTAGCTACAAAGGAGTGAGATTCTTTTGTTTGAAAATATTTATTTTCATGGTTTTTAGATCTCAGATGGAGTAGAATCATTGCTCATAATCTTATATTTGCAGCATCTCACACAGCATGAAATTTAATTTAATTCAAAAAGATCCGTCCTCATCTGCCAGAGCAGCAAGTTTATCCACGGATCACGGAAATATTGAAACCCCTATTTTTATGCCGGTGGGAACGGCAGCGACCGTAAAAGGGGTGCATCAAAGAGAATTAAAACAGGACATCAAGCCCGACATTATCTTGGGGAATACTTATCACCTATACCTCAGGCCAGGTACGGAAATTCTCCAACAAGCGGGAGGACTTCACCGATTTATGAACTGGTCATCTCCCATATTGACCGACTCTGGGGGTTATCAGGTCTATTCATTGTCTGACAACCGAAAAATCAAAGAAGAAGGGGTTACTTTTAAATCCCATATTGATGGCTCTAAACATTTTTTTTCACCCGAAAGTGCAGTGGAAATCCAACGAAAAATAGGAGGGGATATCATCATGGCTTTTGACGAGTGTACACCTTATCCCTGTGACTATGGCTACGCCAAGGACTCCATGCACATGACCCACAGGTGGCTGGATCGTTGTTTGGATCATCACCAAAAAACACCTTTTGAATACGACTACCGCCAATTTTTATTTCCCATCGTTCAGGGAAGTGGTTATAAAGATGTAAGGCAACAATCGGCAGACTATATCGCTTCCAAAGATGCTCCAGGTAATGCCATTGGAGGACTGTCGGTGGGGGAGCCTGCTCCCGAAATGTATGCCATGACTGAAGTGGTGTGTGAACGTTTGCCAGAGGACAAACCCCGTTATTTGATGGGCGTAGGAACCCCCATTAACATACTGGAAAATATTGCCTTGGGCGTTGATATGTTTGATTGTGTTATGCCTGCCAGAAATGCCAGAAATGGTATGCTATTCACCGCAGAAGGGACCCTAAACATCAAAAATAAAAAGTGGGAAAATGATTTTTCTCCCATCGACTCAGCCAATTACTGTTATGCCGATACGGATTACTCAAAAGCATATTTGCGGCATTTATTTACCGTAAATGAAATGTTGGGCAAACAGATCGCTACCCTTCACAATCTTAGTTTTTATCTGTGGTTGGTAAGAGAGGCCAGAAAACATATCTTAGTGGGTGATTTTACCCAATGGAAAAACCAAATGTGTCGTCAAATGGACAATCGATTGTAGTATGAAAATCATCGACTGGTATATCATCAAAAAATACCTCTCCACTTTTGTAGTGATGATCCTGCTTTTTATTCCCATTGGGGTCATGGTGGACATGGCGGAGAAGATCGATAAGTTTAAGGAAAACGAGGTTCCTGCCGAAGCCATATTAAATTATTACTTGGATTTCACATGGTATTTTGGCAATTTGCTCTTTCCTATATTTCTTTTTTTGGCTGTGATATGGTTTACTTCAAAATTGGCCAACAATACTGAAATCATTGCCCTGCTGAGTTCGGGGATTTCCTTTTCACGATTTTTGAGACCCTATCTGATCTCGGCTGGAGTTATTACATTGTTTGCCTTTTTTTCGGGTATGTTCATCGTTCCCAAGTCCAACTCCAGTTTTAATGAATTCCACTACAAATACATCAATAAAAAAAGTGAACGTCTAACCAAAAATCTCTTTAAACAAATCAATCCTAAAGAGTATATTTTTGTAAGCAGTTATGACCCCATTCGAAAAAGTGCTAACAATTTTACCTTGGAGCATTTTGAAGAGAATCAATTGACTTTTAAGATTCAAGCCAGTAGTATTCGATGGGTAGAGAAGGATAGTGTTTTTAGGCTTTCAGCTTATTCAAGGAGGACTTTTGTTGATGAACGAGAAATCTACTTTAGGAAAAGTCGATTGGATACGCTTTTCGATTTTGAAATTGACGATTTGGCACCAGTGAATTATAAAGCCGAAACCTTAACTTTCTCACCCCTCAACGAATTCATTGAAAAAGAAAGAGAGGGGGGGTCTGTAATGATCAACAGCCATCTGTTGGTGAGGCACAAAAGATGGACATTACCGTTTTCAGCTTTTGTTTTAACCCTGATTGGTGTCTCTGTCTCATCTTTTAAAAGAAGAGGAGGGATGGGGGTAAACTTGGCCTTTGGAATCTCTTTGGGATTCCTATTCATCTTCTTCGATAAAATATTTTCTGTTTTGGTTAATAAGTCGAACTTCTCTCCTTTACTGGGGGCATGGCTTCCCATAATTATCTTTGGAGGACTGGCCATATTTTTGCTCCGTAGAGCCAGAAGGTAATACACCAACTTAAAATTAAATTTTTACGACCGATCCACTAATATTATTAATTTTGTAATATCAGATACTTACGAATGGAATACTTAGATTTTGAACTTCCCGTTAAAGAACTTCAAGAGCAGATTGCTAAATGTCAAGCCATAGGCGACGAGAGCAGTGTTGATGTTACCGAAACCTGTAAACTACTGACTGAAAAACTCAAGGATACAAAGAAAAGTATCTATGGGAACCTCTCCGCTTGGCAGCGGGTGCAGATGTCCCGTCATCCTTCCAGACCTTATGCTTTGGATTACATCAATGCACTTTGTGGCAATAGCTTTTTGGAGTTGCATGGAGATAGAAATTATGGAGATGATAAGGCCATGGTAGGTGGTTTGGGAAAAATTGACAATCAGACTTTTATGTTCATTGGAACACAAAAAGGATACAATACCAAGACCAGGCAATACCGAAACTTTGGAATGGCCAAACCTGAGGGGTACCGCAAGGCTCTCCGACTAATGAAAACCGCCGAAAAATTCGGAATTCCCATCATCTCACTTATCGATACTCCTGGGGCCTATCCTGGATTGGGTGCCGAAGAGAGAGGTCAAGGTCAAGCCATTGCCAACAACATCTATCAAATGCTCAATATCAAAACCCCCATCATTGTGACCATCATAGGGGAGGGAGCCTCCGGAGGTGCATTGGGGATCGGTGTTGGAGATTTGATTTATATGTTGGAAAACACTTGGTATTCCGTTATTTCTCCAGAGTCCTGCTCCTCCATCCTTTGGAGAAGTTGGGAACACAAAGAAACTGCTGCTGAGGCTTTAAAACTCACTGCAAATGATATGTTAAATTCCAAGTTGATTGATAAAATCATTAAAGAACCTCTTGGAGGTGCACATTATGACCGAGAAAAGGTTTTTCAAACGGTCAAAAAACAAATGATAGATGCTTTTAGAACATTGGACAAAATGGACAGTGATCAACTGATCGAAGCCAGAAGAGAAAAATTTTCCAATATGGGAACCTTCCAAGGCTAGGCATCGCTCACTTTTGGCTCTTATTAACAAGATTAACTTTTTATCAACAACTCATTTGTTTACCCCTGTAAGATAAATCCTGCATTTATTTTCAGACTAAACCAACTAAACCGTTTACTTTAGCCCACATGGAAAAAAGCAAACCAATTCAAGCCAATAAACCATCTTCAGGAACGGTCATCAGCCTTCAACAGGGAAAACTACCCCCTCAGGCCATCGAACTGGAAGAGGCTGTGTTGGGAGCTATGCTCATCGATAAAAAAGGGGTTGACGAGGTCATTGACCTGCTCGAGCCTGAGGCTTTTTACAAAACGGCACACCAAAATATTTTCGAATCCATTTTTAATTTATTTCAAAATTCACAGCCCATTGACTTGTTAACGGTCTCGGCCGATTTGAGAAAAAATGGAAAGTTGGAAAGTATCGGTGGAGATTACTATTTAGTTCAACTTACCCAAAAAGTGGCTTCCTCAGCGCATATCGAATTTCATGCGCGTATTATTTTACAGAAATACATACAAAGAAGTTTGATCCGTATTTCCAATGAAATTATCGAGTCTTCCTACAAGGAGTCTATCGATGTCTTCGACTTGTTGGATGAGGCAGAATCCAAGTTGTATGATGTAGCCCAGGGCAATATCAAAAAATCTTCTGATACTGCCCAAAATTTGGTGATGTTGGCCAAGAAAAAAATTGAAGAAATTGCCAATAAAGAAGGATTGAGTGGGGTGGCCACAGGATTTGAACAACTGGATTTGCTCACCTCGGGCTGGCAGCCCAGTGATTTGATCATTATCGCTGCTCGTCCTGGTATGGGTAAAACGGCATTGACTCTTTCTATGGCCCGAAATATGGCTGTTACCCAACAAACTCCTGTTGCTTTTTTCTCATTGGAGATGTCCTCTGTACAGCTGATTACCCGACTGATATCTGCCGAGACAGGCTTATCGTCTGAAAAGCTTAGAACGGGAAAGTTGGCAGATCACGAGTGGAAACAGCTCAATGTAAAGGTTGGTGATCTGGAAAAAGCACCTTTATTCATAGACGATACCCCTGCATTGTCCATTTTCGACCTTCGTGCCAAAGCCCGAAGACTGGCTTCACAACACGACATCAAACTCATCATTGTTGACTATTTACAGTTAATGACCGCAGGTTCTAGCAGTAAAGCGGGAAATCGTGAACAAGAAATTTCTACCATTTCAAGAAACCTTAAGTCATTGGCCAAAGAATTGGACATACCTGTGATTGCGCTGTCTCAGCTTTCCAGAGCGGTAGAAACAAGAGGAGGAACCAAGCGTCCAATGTTGTCCGACCTTAGGGAATCTGGTGCCATAGAGCAAGATGCCGATATCGTTTCTTTTATTTACAGACCCGAGTATTACGGTATTGAAGAATGGGATGACGAAGAACACACTTCATCCATTGGTCAAGCGGAGTTTATTGTGGCCAAACACCGAAATGGGGGACTGGACAATATTCGTATGAAATTTATAGGGAATCTGGGTAAATTCGAAGATCTTCAATCCAACGATTCCCCTTATGAGTTCCAATCTAAAATGAATGATAACGATGCCTCCAATCCGCCCATCGGACGATTGCCGGGGCCGGATGATGCTTTTGATCTTCCCCCAGAGGGTGGGGATGATATGCCTTTCTAAAGGCGAATCGCTTTGGCCTCGAGGTTCAATTTCAATTCTTTGGGATTCTTAAAATGAATGGTGTGAATTCCCATGTTGGAAGCTGCTTCCACATTCCTCAGATTATCGTCAATAAAAAGACTTTCCTCAGCCTTAAAATCAAATCGATCCAGGGTCAATTGGTAGATATCAGCAAAGGGCTTACGGGTATTTTCGGCTCCCGAAACTACAATGCCTTCAAATCGGTGAAGGAACTCAAATCGGTCTAGCGCCACCGGAAAGGTCTCGGCACTCCAATTGGTCAAAGCTGCGACCCTATAATCTGGATTTTTGAGCAATTGATTGAGAACCTCCACCGTATCTTCGATCGAATCTCCCAACATCTCCTCCCAACATCCATAGTACATTCTGATCCATTCCTCATATTGGGGAAACATTTTTACCCGATCTTCAGTAGCCTGTTGAAGTGGATAGCCCGCATCCTGGTTCTCATTCCAATCCATGGTGCAGATTTCATCAAAAAACCATTGCATTTTTTTACGATCACCTTCAAAAACCTCCAGATATACGTATTCAGGGTTCCAATCGATGAGCACTCCGCCCAAATCAAAAATGATGTTTTTAATTTCACTCATAGCTGTTGTTTAGGTTTCTTTTTGCCCCATCAACATTAGATAGCTTTTTAAAAAATTATCGATGGCTCCGTTCATTACAGCATCTACATCGTTGGTTTCGGTCTGGGTTCTGACGTCTTTAACCAATTTGTAGGGGTGCATCACATAGTTTCTGATCTGGGATCCCCATTCAATTTTCTTTTTGGAAGCTTCAATCTCGTTACGGGCCGATAATTTTTTTTGCAATTCAATTTCATAAAGTTGGGACTTTAACAATTGCATGGCTTTATTTTTGTTTTCCAGTTGCGAACGGGTCTCCGAGTTTTCAATAATGATGCCTGTAGGATGGTGTCGTAATCGGACTGCCGTTTCTACTTTGTTTACATTTTGACCCCCTGCGCCACTGGCACGCATGGTTTCCCAAGTGAACTCTGAGGGATTTACCACGATCTCTATACTGTCGTCCACTAGGGGATAAACATAGACTGAAGCAAAAGAAGTATGTCTTTTTGCATTGCTGTCAAATGGTGATATTCGAACCAGACGATGGACTCCATTTTCACCTTTAAGCCAGCCAAAAGCAAATTCCCCATTGAGTTCTAGGGTTACGGTTTTTACCCCTGCTACATCTCCAGCTTGGTGGTTGAGTTCTCTGACCTTGATGTTGTTTTTTTCG
>JAACDY010000073.1 GCA_009936675.1 Bacteroidota bacterium | reverse complement strand
TTTTGCCCAAAAATTACCGCAGTCGTGAGGCTATTGTAGATTTCAACAATCAGTTTTTTGCATGGGTAGGAAGCACCTGCCAAGATTCTGAGCAAAAGCAAATGTTTGCACAACAAACCCAACAGGAATTTAACCACAAAAAAGGAGGGCAGGTGATTGTCCGTTTTATTGAAAAAGGTAAAAAAAAAGAAAACACTATACCGCACTATCAAGAACAAACCATTATCTCACTCAATGTAGCACGATCCAATGGTTTTTTATGGAAAGAAATGGCTGTATTGGTCAGAAAAAAGGAACAAGCTGTCCAGATGGCCGAAGCACTTCAGACCGAGGACATCCCTCTGATTTCCTCAGAGTCGTTGTCGCTGGGAAGTTCTTTAAAGGTCAATTTCCTCATCGCACTCATTCGTATTGTTGTTGATCCCGATGATGAGGAACAAAGAAAAAATATCATCGAATTTTTGTACCATAACAAGGGGACTACACTGGATTTGGATCAAAGCCTTAGTTCATCCATCTTTCTTCCCATTTTTGCCTTTGAAAAAGAAATAAAAAAGCAATTTGACCTTTCATTTGATTTTCAGCTTTTTTCCAAAAAATCGCTTTATAACGCTATTGAGTATGCCATTGCTGCATTCCAATTGATCGAAAATATGGAGGCTCATTTGAACGCCTTTTTGGATGATGTGTTTGAGTTCAGTGCCCAAGACGAAGGAAGCTTTTTGAGCTACCTTCATTATTGGGAACAAAAGGGAAAGGATCAAAAAATTGTTATCCCTGAAGGTACCGATGCGGTCAAAATATTAACCATTCATAAGGCTAAGGGACTGGAGTTTCCTGTGGTAGTCCTCCCTTTTGCCTCAGAAGAATTGATTTCCTCACGAAGTCAAAAAGTGTGGTACCCCATCAAAAACCATTTTGAAACTACTTTTGGTTGGGGAAGAATCCATTTTTCAAATAAATTAAAATACTTGGGTGCCGAAGCCACTACATTTTATGAACAGCAGCTTTTGGCAGAGCGGGGAGACGCGCTCAACACCTTTTATGTGGCATTGACCCGAGCGGTTTCCCAAATGCACTTGATTTGCACTATAGAGGAAGAGAGCACTCCTGTAGATAAAAGCTATGCCACTTTGCTCAACCATTTTGTAAGAAGTCAAAACCAAACCCCTGAAACAGAGCGACCTTTTGAATGGGGTACTGCCGACAATGTAGTGAGGGTTGATAATGAGTCCCCCATAAAAGCCTTTCGACCCGATTTCAAATTTCAGCCCAATTGGCAAAAAAGACTTTGGGTACAAATGCACGCAAAGCACGACGAATCGGCCACGATCGCCCGAAAAGAAGGCCTGTTGGTTCACGATTTATTGGCGGAAGTATCTAGTACTATGGACACATCGGCTGTGGTGACCGATGCCCTTCATTCTGGAAAGATCAATAAAGATGAATACGACTACTATTTACAAATGGTAAATGATATTGTGAATCATCCACAACTGTCACCCTTCTATCAGGAGGACATTGAAGTATATAATGAAAAGGATATATTGATACCCCAAAAATCCTTTATTCGCCCCGATCGGGTGGTGAAAAACAAGAACGGTTGGGTAATTATTGATTACAAAACTGGAAAAGAATACCCTAGACACTCCACCCAAATCAAACACTATGCTCAAGTGTTGGAGGAGATGACCCTTGAAAAATCAAAATGCTTTTTGGTTTATATCGGAAAAAAGACCTTAGTAAAAACAGTAGCATGATGTTCCACCCCAAGATCCAAAAATGCCGATGAAAACTTTTCTTGACGAAATAGCAGAAGAAATTATCAATTCAAAATATCCTTTTGAATCCGTCAAAATTGTCGTGCCCAGTCGCCGGGCAAGTTTATTTTTGAAAAATGCATTGGCTCGTCAAATTCAAAAACCTGCTTTTGCTCCCGAAATCGTAAGCATCGAAAATTTTGTCGAGGAACTTTCCGGCTTAAAAAAGGCAGCTCCAGTAGATTTGATTTTTGAATTTTATGCGGCATATCAAGAGGTTTCTGATGAAAAACAGCGGGACTCATTCGATCAATTTTTAGGTTGGGCCTCAGTAATTTTATCCGACTTCAACGAGATGGACGCCCATTTGGTCGATGTCAAAACCTTCTTTGACTTTCAATTTTCACTTCAGGAAATGACCCAATGGGCCCAAAACGAAGGTCAGAGTAATCTCATCCAAAATCATCTGGAATTTTGGAGACTTATGCCCGCACTCTATGAATGTTTTAGTCAGAGACTTCAACAAAAACAGCAAGCTACACTAGGGTTGATTTTCAGGGAGGCGGTTGCCAACTTGGAATTTTATCTCAATCAAACGAATAAATTCCATTATTTTGTTGGCTTCAATGCTCTCAATGAATCTGAGGCTCAAATCATTCAAGAGTTTATTTCCAGAAATAAGGGAAAAGCCTGTTGGGATATCGACCAGCATTTCTTTAAAGACAAAGTTCATGCCGCAGGGAAATTCATCCGAAAGTATCATAGAGACTGGAAATCCCTACGTGCCCAACCGACTTCATTTCAAAAAAACTATACCCAGCCCAAAAATATTGAACTCATCGGTGTGAGCAAAAATGTTGCACAAGCCAAATATGCGGCCCAATTAGCGGCTCAATTGGCAACGGATTATCCCCAAGAAAAAACCGCCGTTGTTTTGGGGAATGAAACTTTGTTGACCCCCGCACTTTCTGCCATCGATGACACTGCTTTGACTTGGAACGTCACTATGGGATATCCCTTCAAAGAGACCCCTACCGCCGATTTTTTCGAATTGTTTTTTCAGTTGCACCTCAACACCAAGAAGGGATCTTTTTTTTATAAAAATTTTAAAAGTTTGTTGTCCGCCCCTTGGTGCCTTTCGTTGCTCCAATCTCAAGACTTAAATATAGAGAACTATTTGAAAGAGATTGAGGCCAAAAATTTATTTCGTTTTTCTCAAAATAAGCTCTATACATTGGACAATATTCAGGCCATTAACCATTGCTTTTTTGCTCCAGTTGATTCCATTGCCAGCTTTCTGCTACGTTTGATACGTATTTGTGATTTCTATATTGATTTTCTGGAACAAACCAATGAGACCGATGCTGCACTTCATTTGGCCTATTTTCAAAAATTCAAAGCTCTTTTTAATCAGTTGGAAGCCATGCATCAAAAACATACTTTCATTGAAAACCTTCCCTTATTACTTTTGGTTTTCAGAACGCTTGTCAAAGGGGAAAAAATCGATTTCCTAGGAGAACCATTGGAAGGCATTCAGTTTATGGGTTTACTGGAAACCCGTTTGTTGGATTTTGATAATTTGATAATTACCAACCTCAATGAGGGCATTTTACCTTCGGGAAAAAAAAATACATCTTTTCTGCCTTTCGATCTAAAGAAAAAATTCAATTTGCCCACCTTTTTGGAAAATGATGCCATTTATACTTATCATTTTTATCGACTTCTTCAGCGGGCCAAAAGAGTTTATTTACTCTACAACACCCAAAGTGATGGATTAAATTCTGGTGAAATGAGCCGCTTTTTGTATCAATTAAAATTCCAACAACAAACGGCTCACCAAATCCAAGAAAAACAATTGGTTTTCAATTACAAAACCCCATCTAGTTTTGATTTC
>JAACDY010000072.1 GCA_009936675.1 Bacteroidota bacterium | reverse complement strand
CAAGCTCCTCTCAGATGGAAATGCTGTAATTGAAAATTCGATTTACCCTGAACGTGGATACATCTATGATCGTAACCAAAAACTCTTGGTTTCCAACCAACCTGTTTACGATTTGATGGCCATCCCCGAAAATATCGCCGTATTTGATACCCTGGAACTCTCAAAAATATTGGATGTTTCAAAAGCTGAACTCAAAGAAAAAATCAAATTCGCAAGAACTTTTTCTGTAAAACTTCCTTCCATCATTGTTGGGAAAATTTCTAGAGAACGCAATGCTGTAATACAGGAAAAAATATGGAAATATCCTGGTTTTTTTCTCCAAAAAAACTCTGTAAGAAACTATCCTATTTCTTTCGCTTCTAACATATTAGGCTATGTAAGTGACGTCAACAAAAGTGACATGAAAAAAGATAATTATTACCGCTTGGGGGAATTGATCGGCAGGCAGGGTATAGAAGAATATTATGAACATTTTTTAAGAGGAAAAAAAGGAAAGAAGTTTTATCAAAAAGACCGCTTTAATCGGATCATAGGATCCTATGAAGATGGGAAATATGATGTCCCTATGGAAGGTGCACAAAATCTATATCTAACCATTGACAGAGAACTTCAGCAATACGGCGAACAATTGTTTCAAAATAAAAGGGGAGGTATTGTAGCCATAGAACCCAAAACGGGGGAGGTACTTTCTCTGGTCTCAGCACCCAGCTATGATCCCAGCATACTCGTGGGTAGAAAACGATCCGAAAACTATCGAAAACTAGCATTGGACACTTTTGCAAAGCCCCTCTTTGACAGAAGCCTTCAAGCTCAATATGCTCCTGGGTCTCCTTTCAAATCCCTCAATGCTTTGATTGCATTACAAGAGGGGGTCATCGACAAAGAAACATCTTACTTGTGTCAAAAAGGTCACTTCTATGCCCGTAGGATGTTTATGGAGTGTCATTGCAGGCTTGGAACCAAAAACAACTTACGCTCTGGTATTTACCGATCTTGTAATACTTATTTTGCTAATGTTTACAGAAGGATCATTGACCGAGCAGGAGAAAACATTGAGGATGGCATGAACATTTGGCATGAACATTTAAAGAGTTTTGGTTTGGGGAATTACCTCGGATATGACTTGCCCGTTGGAAAAAAAGGTTTTATACCAGATGCTGATTATTACAATTATTGGTATAAAAAAGGAGGCTGGAAGTCCGCTACGGTAGTCTCCAATGCCATTGGTCAAGGAGAATTATTAACCACCCCCATCCAAATGGCCAACTTTACCGCCGCCATTGCCAACAGAGGGTATTTTATCCAACCTCATTTCCTAAAAAGCGTCAGTAATAACTCCTTGAACAAAGTATATGAAAAAAAAGAAACGTCTATTGATTCTATTCACTTTGAAACGGTAATCGATGGTATGCATCAGGTCGTTGAAAGAGGTACTGCGAGAATTGCCAAAATTAAAGGAATTGAAGTTTGTGGAAAAACCGGAACGGTTGAAAATTTTATGAAAATAAAAGGTGTGAAAACCCAGCTAACAGATCACTCCATTTTCATTGCTTTTGCACCCAAAGATGATCCTAAAATTGCTATTGCAGTCTATGTGGAAAACGGTTATTGGGGGGCAAGATGGGCTGCTCCTATAGCAAGCTTGATGATTGAAAAATACCTCAACGGAAATGTAAAAAGAAAATGGTTGGAAGACAGAATGTTGAATGGGAGTTTGATCGCAGAATACGAAAAACCTCATTCCGGAGAACCCTTTGTGATCAATGAATAAAAGTATAATTTTCCGTCTTGATTGGATGCTACTACTTGTATACCTTGTATTGGTCTCTTTTGGTATTGTCAATGTCTATTCTGCAACTTTCAGCGAAACATCCGGAGGGCTTTTTGACCTCACTCAAGCCGTTGGAAAACAAGTTTTTTTTCTGGTATTCAGTCTGTTTACTGGCATTATTATTCTGGCTATAAACAGTAAGTTTTTTGAACAATTTGCATCATTGGGCTACTTTATAAGTATACTTTTATTGGTGGGTCTTTTTGTTTTTGGCAAGACCGTCTCTGGTGCTACCTCTTGGTACAACATTGGCGGGATAAGTTTTCAACCCTCTGAACTGGCAAAAGTTACTACTGCATTGATCATTGCAAGCCTACTGAGTAAGTTTCAATCGGATATCCAAACCCCAAGAACTTTGTTTAAAATTGGAGCATATGTCCTCCTTCCCTTTTTGCTGATCGTTTTACAACCCGACCCCGGATCAGCTCTGGTATTTGGCGCGTTCTTTTTTCCATTATTCAGAGAAGGACTTAATTATTCCTATTTGATCATTTTCCTCTCTGTATTATCTCTATTTTTTGTCACCCTCAGTTTTCCCTTTGGTGTGGTCGTCGGAATCATCGTCATGTTGATCTTCTTACTCTACTTCATTTTTAAAAAAATGAATCCAAAAGTAAAAATTTGGCCTTTTCTGATTTTCCTGATGATTTCAATCGGATTTTCATTCTCGGTAGACTACATCTTTGATAATGTTTTTCAACAGCGCCACCGTGATAGGATCAATATTGTTTTAGGGAAAGAGGTCGATACACAAGGGGTGGGCTACAATATTAATCAATCTAAAATCGCAATCGGTTCTGGAGGATTAAAAGGAAAGGGGTTTTTAGAGGGCACACAAACCAAAGGAGATTTTGTTCCCGAACAACATACTGATTATATCTTCAGCACCATAGGTGAGGAGTGGGGGTTTACTGGCAGTTTCTTTTTGATTTTTCTTTTTTGTCTACTCGTTTTAAGAATCATATTACAAGCTGAAAAACAAACCAATAAATTCCGAAGAATTTATTCCTATGGAATAGCTGGGTTAATTTTTATCCATTTTTTTATCAATATCGGAATGTCTTTGGGCATGGTTCCCACAATTGGGATTCCGCTTCCTTTTGTGAGTTATGGTGGTTCCAGTATCCTGGCCTTTAGCATAATGGTATTTATCCATTTAAACTTCGACGCTAATAGACTCAATGATTGGTAAGCTTAATGCTTTACGTCCAAAATATCTCTAAGACTGTTCCCCAAAGTCATAAAGGCCAAAACCAAACTCATGATGGCCAATCCGGGTAATAAGGTTAAATAAGGCTTGCCCAGCAATAAATATCTGAAGTGGTCTTTTACCATCCCCCCCCAACTGGGCACAGGAGGCTGAGCACCAATTCCCAAAAAACTCAATCCACTTTCAATCAGTATAGCACTGGCAAAATTGGCCGCCGAAATGACAATCAATGGGGGAATAAGCAAAGGAAGAATATGATGCCAAACGATTCGTGCTTTACCATCACCCAACGTTTGGGCAGCTTTGATAAAGGTTTTCTCTTTTAGGGTTAAAACCTGTCCTCTTACGACCCGCGCCACCTCTACCCACATGGTCAAGCCCACGGCAACAAAAACTTGCCAAAAACCGCGACCCAAAGCCAATGTAATGGCAATGACCATCAACAAGGTAGGAATAGACCAAAAAACATTGATCAACCAGACAATCCCCTTATCCAAATAACCTCCAAAAAAGCCACCCAAAGCCCCTAAAACGACACCGATCAAAAGGGAAATAAATACGGCAACAAAACCTATCGAAAGTGATATCCTTGACCCAACGATCAACCGACTCAACAAATCTCTACCGTATTTGTCTGTTCCTAATAGGAATTTTTTTTCTTCTAAATATTGCTTTTTAAAAGTGGAGTCAGAAAGTGGAGATTGCAGTTTTGACGCATCAATAAACTCATAGTAATTTGATGGGGAGCCATAGGGTTGAATTTCGACTCCATCAGGTTGTAATCGGTAATCTTGTATGGGAATTTCAGTATTGCCATTTACCTCTCCTGATAAAAAAGACTTACTGCTTGAAGAGATATTCTCCGCTTGAAGCATCAACATCTCTACTTTAAAACCCGGCGGTTTGGAGTGAATCGACAAATGCATTTGATTGGCGTTGGAGGTACTGTCAGGAGCAATTTGATAGGCAAAAACGGCGACAAAAACCAAGCCAATAATATATAGTATACTGAAAACTGCCCACAGGTCTTTTAGAAATTTTTTGTAGACAATGGCCTCCCTCAAAACATCAATTTTACTTTTTAATCTGAGCTACTCGATAATTCTCTAGGTTGATGTTCAAATCTTCCAAAACACTCACTGCCTCTGAAATATAAAAATCTTTTTCTAACCCTTCTATCCACCTTTCCTTTCGTTCTTTAACCACCTCATCAACAGAAACTTTGGAATCCTGCAACCATTTAAAAGTGAGATCTGATTTATAATCTTTGAGAACACTAAACTTATCTGATATTTTTTTATTGGTCTCCTGCTCTGTCAGATAATCCTTATAATTAAGGGTATATACATAATCATCCTGTTGGTCTTCTATTCTTCTGGCCTGTTGTTCTACCAACTGGATATAGGGATTCTCTTTCAATCTAATGGCACTCTGATTCAAAGCATAATCAAGATTGGTTTGATTTTCCCACTGCTTAAAAGGAGCAGGTTCAATTCTGTCCCAAGACAAAGGATTTTCCTGATCTTTTTCACCCATATCAATATAAGAGTATTGATTCTTGAGGATGATGTCACTTCTCACCCCCTCAAGTTGTGTAGAGCCTCCGTTGATGCGGTAAAATTTATCGGTTGTAAGCTTCACAGCACCCAAGTCGCCGTGAGTTCCTCCTGAAATGATACGATTCAAATCGATTACATTTTGAACAGTCCCTTTTCCAAAGGTTTGTTTACTTCCCAAAATAATAGCTCTTTTATAATCTTGGAGTGCAGCAGCCAAAATTTCGGATGCCGAAGCCGAAAATTGGTTGACCATAACAACCAACGAACCATCCCAAACAATAGATGGGTCTTCATCGTACAATATATCTTTGGCACCTCCTGTACTTTTTACTTGTACTACCGGACCTTTGTCAATAAAAAATCCAGTAATATCAACAACCGTTTTAAGTGATCCTCCACCATTATTTCTCAAGTCGACTATAATACCACTGACATTTCTCTTTTTGAGAGCCTCCAATTCTTTTTTGACATCACTGGCAGCATTTCTGCTTTTTTGATCTTTAAAATCAATGTAGAATTTCGGCAATTGAATCAGACCATAATTTTTTCCATTCTTTTGAATGATCGTTGATTTTGCATAGGACTCCTCTAACTCAACCACATCCCGATTGATTACCACCTCCTCTATTACACCGCTCACTCTCCTAACAGTCAAAAACACCTGAGTACCCTTGGGCCCTTTGATCAGTTTAACTGCATCACTCAAACGCATAGGTCCAATTTCGACGGCATCTTCATCTTTTTGAGCCACTTTAAGTATGATGTCACCCACCTCTAGTGCTTTGGCTTTCCAAACGGGGCCTCCAACGATCACCTCTATGATCTCAACCACTTGATCTTTCTTTTGCAATCGCGCACCAATACCTTCAAACTTTCCTGAAATATTTTGATCAAACTTTTCCTTGTCATCTGGAGCAAAGTAATTGCTGTGGGGATCAAACTCAAGAGTTATTGAGTTTACATAAATAGAAAACCAATCCTTACGTTCAACCTCATCAAAAATCTCAAAATAATTTTCAATGTTTTCTCTGGTCTTGGAACGAGCCTCTTCTTCTAGTACAATTTTTGATCTAATTTGATAGGTACTGTCTTTTTCTTTCTCAAAATCTTCCTGTTCTACCAAATCTGAAAAATATTCTAAAGTGGAAAGTTTAAACCTTTTTCGCCATAGGTCTTTTAGACCGTTTAAAGTTCTGGCATAAGGAACCTCCTCAAAGTTTAGATTGATTGAATCCTTCAGTCTAAAATCAAAAGGTTCAATCAATAACTCCTCATAAAATTGTTTTACCTGATCCATTCGTGCAATCAATCGATCGTAGGTCAAATTGAAAAAAGAAACATCAGCTTCCCTAATTTGATCGTCTATTTCGTCTTTATATCTTTTGAAATTATTGATGTCAGATTGAAGGAAAAATCGGCGTTGGCCATCAATACCCTGAATGTAGTTCTCAAAAACACGTTCTGAAAAAGTATCATCAATGTCTTTGGGATCATAGTGACCTTTCTGCATTACATAAGTGATCACCTCAATCAATAATTTGTCCTTATCCGGGTTGTCTAATCCAGAATTAGAGCTTCCGATTAGAATGAGCGCAAAAATACCTACGACAAATAGTCCGAAAAGTCTCATAAATTTCTATTAAAGAGTAAATTTAACCAAAAACCCCCTATAAAGCCCAAACCCTAAAAACTTTTTGTTGATACTAAATTGATCTGGAGGGGTTAATATTTTTTAAATTTACTTCGTATTAAAAATTCATGGAAAAAAAACCCCTCATACTCGTAACCAATGACGATGGGATTACAGCCCCTGGCATAAGGAAATTAATTGAAGTAATGAACGAGATCGGCGAGGCCGTTGTTGTTGCTCCAGACAGTCCACAGTCAGCAATGGGACATGCCATAACCATCAACTCTACACTCCATTGTACTGAGATCAAAGTCAAAGAAGGAACCCATTTAGAATACAGTTGTTCCGGAACCCCAGCAGACTGTGTAAAACTGGCAGTTAATGAAATTTTAGACCGCAAACCCGACCTATGTGTCTCTGGCATCAATCACGGATCCAATTCTTCCATCAATGTCATCTACTCAGGAACGATGAGTGCAGCCGTTGAGGCAGGGATTGAAGGCATACAAGCCATCGGTTTTTCCCTGTTAGATTATCGTTGGAGTGCTGACTTTGATGCCATCAGAAATTATGTCAAAAAAATCACCCTCAGTGCTTTGGAGAACAAAATCCCCTCCAATGTTGTTTTGAATGTCACTTTCCCAAAACTGGTTGAAGAAGAAATAAAAGGGATCAAAATTTGTCGTCAGGCCAAAGCCTAATGGGTAGAGGAATTTGATAAAAGAACCAATCCCATGGGGCTCGATTATTACTGGCTAACCGGGAACTTTGTCAATGAGGACAAGGGAGAAGACACGGACGAATGGGCGCTCAGTCAAGGCTATATCTCTGTAGTCCCAATAGAATTTGACCTTACGGCACATCATGCCATCCAACGATTAAACACATGGAATTTTGAGAAATAAAGAACTTTTTCAGGGTGTAATTGCCAGTTTTTTTGCCAGCTCAAGTGCAATGATTTTTATACTGCTCTATTTATCGGAGGGGCCTATTGAGGATGCCATTGTCTCTTTGTTCCAACAAAAAAAGTTAGGAGGGCTCATCAGCATAGGTGCCCTAATCAATTTGCCCTTATTCTTTTTGGGGATGCACAAAAGAAAAACCAATTTTGCCAAAGGTGTTATGATTACCTCTATAATTATTGTCATGATGGTTGCGATTCTTAAAATTATTTAAATTGAAATATTACATCATTGCCGGCGAGGCCTCCGGTGATCTCCACGGATCAAAATTGATGGAAGCCTTGAAAGAAAAAGATGACAAAGCCCAAATTCGCTTTTGGGGAGGTGACTTGATGCAAAAGGCTGGTGGAGTATTAGTAAAGCATTACAAAATGCTGGCTTTTATGGGTTTTTGGGAAGTAATCACCCACTTGGGAACCATACTGAAAAATATCAAATTTTGTAAAAAAGACATCACCGACTTTCAGCCTGATGTCATCATATATATTGACTATCCAGGATTCAATCTCAGAATTGCAAAATGGGCCAAGCAAAAAGGCTTTAAAAATCATTTTTACATCAGTCCTCAGGTATGGGCGTGGAAGGAAAATAGGGTACATCAGATGAAAAAAGATCTGGATGCTCTCTACGTCATCCTTCCCTTTGAAAAAGATTTTTTTGAAAACAAACACCAATTCAAAGTGGAATTTGTAGGACATCCCCTACTGGACACCCTCACCCAAAGAAAAAAAACAACCGATTTTCTCAAACAAAATCAATTGTCCGATAAAAATAATCTTATCGCATTATTGCCAGGCAGTAGAAAACAAGAGATTAAAAAAATGTTGCCTATTTTTCTAAAGGTATCGGAACTCTTTCCAGAATTTGAATTTGTCCTTGCCGGAGCTCCCGGCATAGACCCAGGGTGGTATCAAAAATTCTTTGGTGAAGAAAACGTCAAAATTATACAAAACAAGACCCACGACCTGCTTTTACACGCTCGGGCAGCCTTGGTGTCCAGTGGAACGGCCACGCTAGAGACCGGGCTGCTCGATGTTCCTCAAGTGGTTTGCTACCGCAGTAGTTTTTTGACCTATTGGATTGCCAAATGGCTCGTAAAGTTAAAATTTATCTCCCTAGTCAATCTGATTTTGGATCGTGAAGTCGTTAAAGAACTCATTCAAGGGGCGTTTAATGTCAAGGAAGTAGCTCACCATCTGGAATATGTTCTTTCCGATAAAGGACAAAAAAAACTCAAGAAAGATTACCAAGAACTCCGTGGCCTTCTTGGTGCAGGGGGTGCCAGTAAAAAAACTGCGCAGTTGATCACAGATGCGCTCCAATAATTATTTTTTACTATAAATTTAGGGGATGAAAGCCTCCAAATTTCCCATCTATATTGTAACACTGCTTTTTGTCAGCGGTATGTTAATTTCTCCTTGGATCAAAAACTATTTTCACATTGGATCACTGATTCTCATACCACTGTTATTGGCCTTGACAAAAAAATATCGTGTATGGGTTTATCTTATTTTTCTCCCCCTAGGTATTATACACCACCAACAGAACTATAGTCTACCTTCCTCCCATTACAGCCACTTGGAAAAAGAGGAGAAGCAGAACACCCTGCTGATCAAATTGACAGAAACATTAAAACCTAATGATTTTCAGTATCGATTTTATGGAAAAGTTATTCGGCTAGGTCAAAAAAAATCAGAGGGTAAAATCCTTATCGGTATAAACAGAGATAACCTAAAACAAGTCCCAAATACCGGAGACCTCATTCTCACCCCTATGTTACCTTAGCCCATCTTGTCCCGAACCAATCCTGGTGGGTTTGACTACAAAAAATACCTGAGTCAAATCAAAATTCACGACCAACTCCAACTCACTCAAAAGAATTTTGTATTGATTGAAGACAAAATCAGAGGCCCTAGTGATTATCTGAATCAATGGAATGCCTCTCTTGAAAAAAAATTAGATCAATCTCAACTGTCTATGGCCTCAAAAAACACCCTCAAAACCTTACTGCTTGGAAAAAGGGATGCGTTGGATCGTGAATTGGTTCAAGCTTATGCTGATGCGGGAGTGGTTCATATTTTGGCCATTTCAGGACTACACATTGGCATCATCATGCTCTTTTTGGGCTTTGTGCTCCAACCCATTCAATCGATACCTGGGGGAAAATGGATTTATATTGTATGCATCGTCCTACTGCTATGGGTTTTTGCCTTCTTCACAGGAGGCAGTCCCTCTGTAATAAGAGCAGTAACTATGTTTAGCGGATTTGCTTTGGCCAAATATTCCCAACGCATTCACAGTACCTTTCACTTGCTGATCGTCAGTTTTTTTCTACTATTGGTTTTTTACCCTCCATTTCTTTATCAAGTTGGGTTCCAAATGAGCTACCTCGCTGTTTTGGGAATCATTAAGATTCACCCCCTTCTCCAAAAACTTTGGGAACCCCGACATCGTATCGTCCAAAAATTATGGGAAGTTACTACCGTATGCTTGGCCGCTCAAATTGCCGTTGCTCCCTTAAGTATCTTTTATTTCCATCAATTTCCGGGTCTATTTCTCCTTTCCAACTGGTTGATTCTTCCTTTTTTTGGCTTGTTTCTCATAGCGAGTCTAGGTTTGGTTGTGCTTTTGGCTATGGAAATGGAAATACGCCCCCTGACCATTGGCTATGACAAAACAGTAAGCACCATGAATGATGTTATTTTGTGGGTTGCAAATCAAGAAAGTTTTTTGTTTAGAAACATGCGGCTGTCCCTGACCCTTTTGATCTCAATATATATTCTTATGGGCTTCATCTATTGGGGTATGAAGGTCCAAAAAATACGATGTCTAACAGCACCCCTTGCTGGCCTGTTGATCCTCCAGTTGGTTGTTGTTTTTGAACATTGGGAAAACTCTAAAGTCCATCAACTGTGGTTATTGTATCAACACAACAAAACCATAATCGCACACCACACCCCCAAAAAGCTGGTGCTCTACAGTCCACAAAAAATCACTGAAGAAGGTCGGTTAATCAATGATTTTAAAAATGAATATCCAATAGACACTATTCAAATCGAAGCTTTCAAAAACACTTTTATCACCAACGAATTAAACCTTTTGGTTTTGGATGAAAAGGCCATTTACAATATTCCCGATTTCGAGGCTACTCATCTGTTGATGTCCAGTAATCCTATGGTGAATCTAGATCGCGTATTGGAAAATCTTCGTCCCAAAATGGTTTTCTCCGATGGGAGTAATTATCCCTGGAATGTCTCGCGATGGAAAATAAGTTGTCAAAAACACAACGTCCCATTTGTAAACCTGAGAGAACAGGGAGCTTATGCTATCAACCTCTAGACTTGGGTCTAAAGTTTTTACGGTATTTTTCAAAATCATCAGGTTTACTGAAGATCATATAATCCCCTTGCTTGATCATTTTGAGATAAAGCTCGATCTGTTGTGGTTTTTGATAACCTACCAAAGGAGTAATCAAATCCCCTGTTTCACTGATAAAAATAACCGTTGGATAGCCCTTAACCCCTAAAAACTGGGTAAACTGGTGGGTTGAATTCCTTCCTTTTCTATCCGGGTCATAATTGGGATTGGTGAAAGTATTCCCGAAGTAACTGATGGTCTCTTGTCCCTCAGCGTTGAATTTCACGGCATAGTAATGTTCGGAAATATAGGCCGCCACATCACGGTTTTGAAAGGTTTTTTTATCCATCAATTTACAGGGGCCACACCAATCGGTATATACATCAATAAGAATTTTTTTTGGGTTTTCTTTCTGTGCCTCTATAGCTTCTCCAAAAGTCATCCACTCAATGGCTTGGGCATGAATCCAAAAACCACTAAGGCAAAAAACAATTAATAAAAATCTCCTATTCATAATAATCAAATCGTTTTTTCACTTAAATCCTCCGCCCCATGCGCAAGGCGTTTTAGGGGTTTCAATATAGCAATTATCAAAAGTGCAAATAATGTACAAAAGATAAAAATCCCAGTAAAAGTTTCCTTTTCTCCTGCAGCTTCTGCATTCTCCCCAATGGTAGCTGCCAACTTGTTACCTAAGCCAGTAGCCGCCCAGAAAACTCCCATGATTAGGGAAGCGTATTTTTCAGGAGCCAACTTGGTAATGTAGGACAAAGATACGGGGGAAGCACACAACTCTCCCACCGTATGAAACAAATAGGCCAATACCAACCAATACATCGACGAGTGTCCCATCAACTCATATTCTGAGGCTGCAAAACGCATGAATAAAAATCCAAATCCCATAATCACAATGCCTACTGCTATTTTAAAAATAGCGGAAGCTTCTTTTCCTTTGGCTTTTATTCTCATCCACATACCACCTATTATTACCGCAAGCGTAACAATGAAAAAAGCATTTAATGATTGAAACCAAGAAGCTGGAATTTCGAATCCTAAGAGCATACGGTCGGTCTTTTGTTTGGCATACAAATTCATCAGTCCACCAGCCTGTTCAAAAGCGCCCCAGAAAATAATTATCATTAAAAATGACATCAATAACACCTTGACCCTATCCTTTTCAATAGATGTCAATTTTGTTTGTTTGAGACGATTTTTTTCTTCCTTACTGGAAAAAACCAAATCACCAACTCCTACAAGATATTTTTGACCATAAAAATAGGTGACTTGTCCGATGGCCATACCAACGGCTGCCAAACCAAAGCCATAATGCCAGTTATAGGTCTCTCCAACCCAGCCACACAATAGCGGAGCAAAAAATGCACCCAAATTGATCCCCATATAAAAGATATAAAACCCTAAATCTCTTCTTTCATCTCCTGGGGGGTAGAGTCCACCCACCATACTGGAAATATTGGGTTTGAGTCCCCCTACCCCCAAAATTATAAATGCGCAACCCACGTAAAAACTCAACTCACTGTCGAAGGCCAGGATGCCATGCCCCAAACAAAGCAAAAGCCCGCCCAGCATGACCGTCTTTTTTTGACCCAATAAATTATCTGCAATCCATCCACCGGGTATAGCGGCAATATAAACCAACATGGTGTACCAACCATAAAGCCAGATGGCCTCCTCATTCGACCATCCAAAACCAGGGTTTTGACTTGTGGTTTCCGCTACCAAAAAAATGGTAAACAAGGCACGCATTCCGTAGTAAGAAAAACGTTCCCAAAGTTCCGTAAAAAACAAGACATACAATCCATTGGGGTGTCCCATAAAAGTCCTTTGATGGGGTAGTTTAGAATGGGTTTCAGTCATGACCATTGATTTGTGGCACTAAAGTTACTGAATTTATAAAAGAGAACAGAATGGAGGCTAAATAAGACATTCAATTGTAAATACAGAATCATGTATCTTTGTATACCGTTGAAAAGGAGAATATGTCAAAGAAAATAGAGGGTTTTTCCAAACTGTCCAAAGCAGAAAAAATCAATTGGATTACCCAAATGCATTTTGAGGATGCCCCAAAGGCAAAAGAGATTCTTTCTACATACAACCACAACGATGAGAAGGTCCAAAAACGACACGACGAGTTCATTGAAAATTCCATTGCCAACTTCTACCTTCCCTTAGGGGTCGCTCCCAATTTTGTAATCAATGGGAAGGAATATACCATTCCCATGGCCATAGAGGAAAGTTCTGTAGTGGCTGCCGCCTGTAAGTCTGCAAAATTCTGGGCTTCAAGAGGGGGATTCAAAACCCAAATTCTGGGAACCCAAAAAATTGGACAAATTCACTTTTTATTTGATGGGAAAACAGAACTATTGCAGTCTTTTTTCAAACAGAAGAAACAACTGCTCATCGACAGCACCTCCTCACTTACTTCCAATATGCGACAAAGAGGCGGAGGAATACTGGAGATTGAACTCAAAGACAAATCGGATTTAATAGAAGACTACTACCAATTGCACCTTTCTTTTGAGACGGTGGACTCTATGGGAGCCAATTTCATCAATTCCTGTCTTGAACAGATCGCCAAAACATTCCAATCATTGGCAGCAGATCACGATAACTTTTTAAAAGAGCAACTTTCTATAGAGGTCATCATGAGTATTCTTTCCAATTATGTACCCCAATGCCTAGTGCAAGCAGAGGTTCGATGCCCTTTAGGAAAACTAGAAGTCTCATCCGAAATGTCGGGGATACAATTTGCCCAAAAATTCATTCGATCATTAGAAATTGCCCAAAAAGAGCCTTATCGAGCCGTAACCCACAACAAAGGGATAATGAACGGTGTCGATGCGGTGGTCATTGCAACTGGAAACGACTTTAGAGCAGTTGAGGCCGGTGTTCATGCCTATGCTGCTAGGGAGGGTGTTTATTCGAGTCTGAGCCATGCATTTTTAGAGGGAGACGAATTCGTTTTCCAACTCAAATTACCACTTTCATTGGGGACTGTAGGAGGACTTACCCAATTGCATCCCTTGGTGAAATGGTCTATGGAATTGTTGGGCAATCCCAACGCCAAAAATCTGATGGAAATCGTTGCAGTGGCTGGTTTGGCGCAAAACTTTGCTGCCGTAAGATCATTGATCACCTCTGGAATTCAAAAAGGTCATATGAAAATGCACTTGCTCAACATTCTCAATCAACATCAAGCAACAGTTGATCAAAAGGAAAAAGCCTTAGAATTTTTTAAAACCCATACGGTCACTTTTAGTGCTGTGAGCGATTTTATAAAATCCAACCCCTGATCCCATGACTAAATACTACAGCCACGGAAAACTTTTGCTTACAGGAGAATACATGGTTTTGAGAGGTAGTGATGCATTGGCCGTTCCCACCAAAATGGGACAATCCCTTAAATTTGAATCCAACGATTCTAAAATACTGAAATGGGAAAGTTGGGATTCTATCAATCAATTGTGGTTCAACGCCACCTTGAACCTAGAGGATTTTCGCATCTCAAACACCAATGATTCTGAAATTGGTATTCGTCTGGTTCAAATATTAAAAGCCGTGCGAGATCAAAAAAGTAATTTTTTAAGGGAAAAAGGTGGAACAGTAAAAACCCATTTGGAATTTGACCGGCACTGGGGTGTGGGAACTTCCTCTACATTGATCTCCAATTTGGCCCGCTGGTCTGAAATCGATCCCTATAAGCTGCTCCAAAATAGCTTTGGAGGAAGTGGATATGATATTGCCTGTGCAACGGCCAAAAGTCCGCTCATCTTCCGCAAACAGCCCTTTGAACCCCATGTTGAAACATGCGAGTTTGATCCACCATTCAAATCCAGCTTATTCTTTGTCTATCTCAATAGAAAGAAAAACAGCAGAGAGGCCATTGAGGCGTTTAAAAAACAAAACATCGGTGAGGAGCAAATCGCTTATGCTTCAAAACTGACTAGGGCGGTAATCAGAGCTCATCGCTTGAGTGAATTTGAGCAAATACTTAACGAACATGAAGATTTTATCTCAAAAATTTTGGGCCTAGTCCCTGTAAAAGAAAAACTGTTTTCCGATTTTCAGGGAGCAATCAAAAGCCTTGGAGCTTGGGGTGGTGACTTTGTTTTGGCCACAGGAAATGAGCATACACCAGAGTATTTTAAGAACAAAGGATTTAAGGTCGTTATGACCTATGAAGAAATGCTTCGCTAGTAGTACAATTGACGATTGTCCTCAATCTCTGCACTAGAGAGTAGCGCTTCATAAATGGAGCTATTAATTCTGGTATTCTCCTCATTTTGAAGGGCATTGGCATAAGCCTTGTAACTTTCCAACTCTTCGGCAATTTCTTTGGAAGTCACTTCAATCATGTAAACGCCATTATTCCCTTCGATCAAAGCTGAGGATTGGTTGATATCCATTGCAAAAGCGGTACCGATAACATAGGGTTCCGTTCCCGCACCGGCCAAGACAGTGTTTTCTTGAGTTACTGCTGATGCAGTTTCAATTTCCTTAACCGTAGCACTGGCCAAAGCATCCAAAGAATTTTTATCGGCATGTATTTCTAACAAATGGGCCGCCTTTCTTTCTTTCATGATCTCTTGAACTACTTCCAACTTAACCGACTCAAAATTGACAGTTCCCTCGGGAATAATTCCAGTCATTTGAGCTACGACATATCCCCCGTTAGTCAGGCTGAAGCGTTTGACATTTCCTATTTCAGTTTCATCGTTGAACAACCACTGAACCAAATTTCTTTGGCGTGGTAACTCTGGAAGGTTTTCGTCCAAAAGATTGACTTTTTGAACAAATTTTACATCATAGTTGTAATTCTTGGCAATCGTATCCAACTGTTCGGTTTTACTGCTCTCCATCTCAAACTGTATGGTTTTTTTAAAAACACCATTTGAAGTTTCCTCAGACGGAACAATCTCTTTGGTTACATTAGCAGTCAAAACCACATCCTCCTTGTCAGTGACCTTGATGATGTGAAAACCAAACTCTGTTTCCACCAATCCGATTTTACCAACCCTAGAACGGTTACAAAAATCGAAGAACTTATCCGTCATCATACCCTCTTGGAAGAAACCCAAATCTCCCCCCGTAGCCTTTGTTGGTCCATCTGAATTTTCAGTCGCCAACTGGGCAAAATCGTCGGGATTTCTTCTCGCTTTGCGGTATAGTTGTTGGGCTAATTTTTTGGCCTCTTCACTGCTTCTTGTGATTTCAGGATTGGCTCTTGTTGCTCCTTCAAAAGCAACTAAAATATGACTCGCTTTGATTGAACCTCCCTTTTTTCGATCCAGAAAACGAGATATTTTCAATGCATTGCCATCTTTGTATGGCCCAAAAATATCTCCAGGATTCAATCCGAAAAGTATATCTGCATATTCATTGGCCAGAACCCCTTTCGTTTTGTAAATCGAGTCAAAAGGTGTTTCGGAATATTGCTCAATGAAATCTGTTATATTTTGAGTGGTGGCCAAGCCTTCAATGGTATCGGTCAATTTCGACACATCATTGTACTCAATTCGTTGGGTTTTGAGTTTTTCCAAATCCGAACGGATTTGATTTTCATCGGCTTCAGAAGCTACTTCTGGGAAAATTACATAACGAACACTTCTACTCATTTCAGTCTCGTAATTCTCTTTGTTTTTATTAATGTATTGCTTGATATCGGCATCAGTTACCTTAAAAAGACTATCGGGCACCTCCTGATAGGGAAGCCTTACAAACTTTAGATTGACCTTGTCATTCTGGCTGTGGTAGGCAATTTTACCTTCCATTTCAGTAAATCGGGTACTGGACTTGATCAAGTCGTAATAAATATTTTCTTTGGCCAAACCAACAATATTTTCCTCTTGGATTTTCCAACTGTTATAAGCTTGAGGATTTTCAACACGCAATTGGTTGATATAATCTGTAAATATTCCAAAATCAAAAAAACCTGTCTCGTTTTGGAATCTAGGGTCTTGGACAATTCTTTCGTCCTGCATCAAAATCATTTGGATCTGTTCTCTTCCAGCATCAATTCCCAAACGATCGAATTCTTGTCTGAAAATCGTGGCCCTCATCAATTGATCCCAAACTGAATTTACGGCCTGCATGGTTGAGAGATTATAACTTCTCTCGGTGTTTTCAACCAATTGTCTGTAAAAAGTCAGATCAATCTCTTCATCATTGACAACTGCAATGGGGTCACTGGGACCACTGGACGCAGAATTCCCATCGAAAACTCCTGAAATTACAAAGGCAAATAATGCCATACCGATTACCAGAATAAGAAATACGGATCGTTGTCTAATTTGACCTAATACTGCCATATCATTTTTTTTGAGTCGGATGCGAAAATACGATTTCCTTTTTGATTATAAAAAAGAATCGCTTTGTTATTTAGGGACTTACAGTACTGCATTTGCTGTACTTGTAAGGGATTTAATATTTTTATGAATCATCTTTTAGCCTGAGAATTACTCTTTCTATTTTTGTTGAGGATACTTCTTTGATTTCGAACTCATAGTTTTCAATTGCAATCAAGCTTCCTTTGGTTGGGATTTCCTCTTTCAGGTAAACGATCAGTCCACCCAGCGTTTCATAAAACTCTTTTTCGGGGAGGCTGAGATCATAATTTTGATTGATATAATCGACTTCCATTCGGGCAGAAAATTCATATATCCCCTCATCAATTTGTTTTTCGAAAAGGGCAATATGATCGTGTTCATCTTCAATTTCACCAAAGAGTTCTTCGATGATGTCTTCGACCGTAATTATTCCTGAAGTACCCCCATATTCATCCAACACTACAGCAATACTCTTCCGTTGTTTGGTCAATAATTTTAATACCTCACTGATTTTCATGGTTTCTGGAACAATAGCCACAGGAAGCAATATTTTTTTTAGGTCTGTCGGTTTTTTGAACATTTCAAAGGCGTGGATATAGCCCAAAATATCATCGATAGAATCCTCAAAAACAGGGATTTTAGACAATCCACTGGAAGTGAATAGTTTTTTAATGTCTGACAAGGAAGCGGTTATTTCGGTGGCAACAATTTCTGTTCGGGGAACCATGGCCTCTCGGACTTTTACCTCCGAAAAGTCCAATGCATTTTGGAAAATCTGTATTTCACTATCAACACTGTCCATGTCTTTGGTGGATTCCAGTTGTTCTTCAATATAATTCCCCAATTCAATCTTGGAGAAAGTCAGTTGAACTTGATCTCCTTTGGTCTTAAAAAACTTCATCAAAATAAAGTCCGACAACATGATAATCATGGAAGTAATCGGGGAGAACAAAGCATAGAAAAAAGCAGTGGGAAAGGCAAGAAGCTTCATCAAAGCATTGGAGAATTGTTGAAAAAAAACTTTGGGAAGGAACTCTGCAGTAAGCAATATAATGATGGTTGAGATGATTGTTTGAATAAAAACTATTTGGATACTAATCGCTCCTCCCAATAGGGTCTCTGGAAAAAACAATTGTAATATACGGTCGCCCATAAAAATTCCATAGATGACCAATGATATGTTGTTACCCACCAACATGGTGGCAATGAATCGAGAAGGGTTTTTGGTAATAAAGTTTAAAAACTTGGCATTAAAACCGCTTTGCTGTTTTTCAATTTCCAAATAAATTCTGTTGGCGGAAACAAAGGCAATTTCCATCCCAGAGAAAAAGGCTGAAAGAATCAGACAAATAAGAATAACAAGGTCAGTGATGATCATTTAGAGGAATTTCCCCTTTTGTTAAACTTATTTCGGTAGTGCCTTCTAAAGAGTGCCATAAAGATTGAAAGAAGGGCAAATCCGATAAAAATATAGGCCTTTTGACGGTTAGTGCTCCACTGATTATAAGATTCATAGGTGGCCACTACTGCAATTATCCAGTATAGGATTTCAGAAATTTTATAGCTTTTCATCGACGGTCAAAGATTCTTTTTGTTCTTCCACTAACATGGTACCAGTTAACTTTCCTGTTTGAAATTTACTAAATTCTTTGTTGGTATCCAATCGAGTGGCAGCCATATCTTCATTCTCACTTTTAAAAGTGAAGGGTTGTTCGGTAAAAAGCCACTCTTTTTCCGAATCCCAGTACATTTGACTGGTCTCTAACCGAGAACCACTATTAGACAAAAGTACTACATTCCCTTGGAGGTCGACGATTCTCGTCTGGTTGTAAAGTATTCCATAATCGGCCACTACAGTGTTTTCCTCGTTATTATCGTTGTAAAATATGATTTTCAAACCTTCGGGGAATTCGGAGTACTTGAAGCTCAGATGAGTATAATCCAAGTTGATAGGAGCGGTCAGAATTGCTTTCACCTTTGCAGAATCGGTGTAGGTCATACGAATATCATAGGCAATACCTACGGGATTCTCATTGAATTGGTTGATCTGCTTGAGAATTGAGCTACCGTCATCACAGGAAAAAAAGAGGGTCACAGCAAGAACTGAAAACCCTTTTTTTAAAAATTTATAGCGTAGCGGTTGCATTTATAGTTCTGGAACTTTCACACTGCTTTTGATCCAACAATCGAATTTTATGGTAACTCCTTGATTGCCCTCGGTAAATATTTCGGTTTTAGAGGGTGCTCTACCTTCATAGCTTCTGGCTGTTTTGAGGGCCAGTTTTTTGATAGAAGCGTCCACCTCACCAGCTTTGTATGCCATTTGGGCAGCCAACCAATAAACCGCTCTTTTATTGAATTGGGTTTCCCCACAATCATTGGCACTTCCAGCATAGAGATTAGAAATCATCAAATAGGCCCGACCCAAAGAGGGCTGACAACTGAGTGCTTTTCTGGCATAACTGCGGGCAGAAGATTTTCGCCCAGCATTCTTAAACTTGATGGCAATCTTGTAAAGAATTTTGGCCTTTTTGTAGGGATCACTTTGAAGCGAAATAGACTCTTCGTAATATTTTAAAGCTTCATTACTGTCTCCAGCTTTATCTTTTAATATACCAAGGTAATATGCGGAATCAGCTGATGGATCTAAGGTGTGCAATGCTTCTACTAGAGTTACGAAAAAGGGGTCATCGGAACATTCCTTACTGTCCATTCGAGAAGCGGCACGCTTTAACCAAATAGCGTCGGATTTAAACTCCTCAAAGTTTCTTTTGTATAAAGGAACCAGATTGACACAAGTGGCCTCTTTGGAAATAATAGCGTCTAGGTTTGATAGAAAGGTTCCAATAGCATTGCTATTGATGCCATAAACTCTTTTGCTTCTTACATCACGACTGTTTAAAGGAATACCTTCTTCCTGTTTTTTTAAGATAACATCCAATTTCTTGGCCAAGTTGACAGATTCTATCTCAAATTTTTCAGAAACTTCCTCGTATTTATTAAACAATTGTTCCATTGTTACCCCTTGATTTCCTTCCTTATATAGGTCGTATAGAGTTTTGAAATAATTGTACAGTTCTTTGGGGTTACTAAAGCTTTTGGCATCGGTTTGATAGGCCAAGTCAAAGGTTTTGTACACCTCCATTTTGTCAGCAGTTTTGTAATCCAACATGGCTTGTGCCTTACTACTGATGATGTCTCCCCTTACGCTTACATTTCTCTTAGTAGGGAAATTTTCCAACCACTCATCGTAGAGATTCATCAAATCTGCCGTCTCAGCATCAATCGTCTCGGGCGTTGCATTTTTAATTCTGTCTTTGATGATGCGTTCACCATAAGAAAAAACTGCAACATTGAGTGATGGACACTCTTTCCTTACACTCATCCAAGGCGCATAGGCCTCATCATAGTTCTTGACCTTTGCGTATTCAGCAAAAATGGATAAATTTTGCAAACATTCTTGGCTATCTTGTGCTACTAGGGTGTGAGTTATCATTACTCCCATACCTAGAATAAATATTTTAAAAAATTTCATTACTCTTAATTTAATTAAATTTTCTCTTTACAAACCATTTGTCGTTTAAGGAAAAACCAACCCTAAATGACCAAAATTTTTCTTTAAATGAACTCCCTTCTCCACCATCTCTACTTACATACTCAAATCCAATGTTGGTGTTGGAGAAACCAGACAACGGTAAACCAATTCCAAAATTAATGCCAGTTTCCTTTAATCCAAAATTATTTACCACTGTGCCTGTCAGTTCATGACGAAAACCCATCCTAAAAACAATCCTTTTCCAATAACTGGTTATGGAACTGAAATCTGGAATAAAAAAACCTCCTAACGAGAATTGATATCCATTTTCATAGTCAACATTAGCTAAGTTTATGAATTCATGACTAAAATTTTTCATGGCATTCATAGTATATTGGGTTCCAGCAAACCACTTTCTCTCTTCGCCCACTCCCAATCCAAAAGATATAACATGTGGTATTCTGATATTTGTTCTTTTCAAACCAAAATCGATAAGGGCAATCTCTACTCGATCACCAAAACTTGATGATCCTGAAAAGGGACGCGTATTGAAAAATCGAGAATTGGTTGAAGTCAAATTTGCTTCAGGAGAATAGGAAAACATGGCTTGACGCTCTATATCATCTTTGACGGGAATTTCTAAATGAGAAGAAAGTTTTAAATCTAAACCGGAAACACTTGATCTATTTTCCAAGACGGTTCCCAATGTAACCTCGTTTTGAAATCTCCCGGTTTCATATACGGTCTGACCAAAGTTGTAATTTAAAGTAGCTCCAAAGCTAAGATTCTTTAGAGCCTTAAAACCAACTGAGAAAAAGACTTTATTGATCCCGCCCTCTCCTTCAAACAGATTTAATATATCGTCGTTTTCGGAGGACTCCAAATGGGAAAGTTTGTATCCCACGGAGGTATAAGGAATAATTCCAAAGCCAAAACCGAAATACTTGGTTGGCACTGCTACTCCAATATAGTCCAGACCTGCGGAGGCAATACTTTTCTTCTCATTTGCCCCTGTCATTTTATTGGTTCTGTAATTCAAGCCCAGGGTGTAATTGGTCAATTTAAGCTTTGCGTAAGAAGTAGGATTGGAAAGATTGGCGTGGATGGAGTCATTGTAAATTTCGAGTCCACCCATAAAACGATTGATCTGTGTTCCCCTAAAATTTACCTCACCCAATCCTGTATAAGAATAAGGAGAAGTGGTGCCAGTTTGGGAAAATAAAAAAGAACCCGTGAGCAACGCAAAAAGTTTTAATGTATTCCTAATCATGAATCGATATTCAATTTTAACAAGTGGAACATTCCTTCTGCTAGAAAATTTGAATGGGCAAATATGCTATTTTTTAATGTTTTAGGCAACTTATT
>JAACDY010000071.1 GCA_009936675.1 Bacteroidota bacterium | reverse complement strand
TGTTTTTGGACAGATGAATGAGCCTCCCGGAGCAAGAGCCCGTGTTGCACTTTCTGGTCTGACCATTGCAGAATATTTTAGGGATGGAGCAGGAGACGGACAGGGAAAAGATGTACTTTTCTTTGTAGATAATATTTTCCGATTTACTCAGGCCGGTTCTGAGGTTTCCGCCCTTTTGGGACGTATGCCCTCGGCGGTAGGTTATCAACCCACTTTGGCCACAGAAATGGGTGCCATGCAAGAAAGAATTACCTCCACTAAAAAAGGATCCATTACCTCTGTTCAGGCCGTATATGTACCCGCAGATGACCTGACAGATCCTGCACCTGCGACCACCTTTGCCCACTTGGATGCGACTACTGTATTGTCCCGTAAAATTGCCGAGTTGGGGATATACCCCGCAGTAGATCCTTTGGATTCTACTTCAAGAATCCTGACGGCAGATATTTTAGGTGACGATCATTACAACTGTGCCCAAAAGGTTAAGGAGTTGTTGCAACGCTATAAAGAATTACAAGATATCATTGCCATTTTGGGAATGGAAGAGCTTTCGGAAGAAGACAAATTGGCCGTATCCAGAGCTAGAAGGGTGCAACGTTTCCTTTCTCAGCCTTTCCATGTAGCAGAACAGTTTACAGGAATTCCTGGAGTATTGGTGGACATCAAAGATACCATCAAAGGATTTAATATGATCATGGACGGTGAGTTAGACCACCTACCAGAAGCAGCCTTTAACCTCAAAGGAACCATCGAAGATGCCATCGAGGCCGGTGAAAAAATGTTAGCTGAAGTATAATGCACTTAGAAATCGTTTCCCCTGAAGCCACCTTGTTTAGTGGTGAAGTTGACTCAGTAATTGTTCCCGGAACTACGGGGTCTTTTCAAATGCTCAATAACCACGCTCCTATTGTTTCCACCCTCAAAGAGGGAACCGTCACTATTTCTGGCAAAATGGAGTTGGATCATGCCGTTCAAAACAAGTTTAAAAAACAGGACGAAAACACCACCCTATTTGAAATCAGTTCTGGTACTGTTGAAATGAGGAACAATAAATTGATCCTGCTTGCAGATTAATTTATTTCATCACTAAAATTTTATTGGTCATGAAAAAAACACACTCAATAAGCCTCCTATGTCTTTTTTTTGTGGTCAGTTGGGCCCACCCCCAGTACAAAGCGGATATTGATTCTCTTCCCACCCAAAAGCTTAAGGAAGTTATTCTTTCTTCCAACCGATTGGAGATACCTCTATATCAGAATTCCAAAACCGTTCAGATTCTAACAGCCGATCAAATTCAACAAAGTGGAGTCACCCATGTGGTTGATCTATTGCAACAAGTCGCTGGGATAGACATCAAAAGAAGGGGAGCCGGAGCGACACAAGCCGATCTTAACATTCGCGGGGGTACTTTCGACCAAACCCTTTTACTTATTGACGGGATCAAACTAGACGATGCTCAGACAGGACACCATACCCTTAACTTTCTCCCACCACCCCAAATGATCGAACGCATCGAAATCATCAAAGGCCCCGCTTCTAGAGCATATGGTCAAAATGCTTTTACAGGAGCCATAAATGTGGTAACCAAAAAAGAGACCCCTAGAACATTGACCTTGGATTTGCAAAAAGGGAACTATGACCAAACCAACGGTTCTATTTTTGTGGGCAATACTACCGAGAAAACCAGCGTACTAGGATTTGTTTCCAGAAACACCTCCGATGGCTATCGCTACAATACCGACTATGATTACAATCAATTTTTTGTCAAATCTAGTTTTAATCGTCACAAAACGCCCTTAGATTTTATTGCGACTCATTCAGGACGAAAGTTCGGAGCCAACGGTTTTTACGCCAACGCATCGGCCGTAGATCAATATGAGGAAACCCAAGCCAGTTTAGTTTCATTGTCTCAAAGACGTACTAAAGGCAATTGGATTTTTAAACCCAAGGTCTATTGGAGAAGGGGGCAGGACATGTACGAATACATTCGCAACAAACCAGAAATATACCGTAATCTTCATGTAACCAACAAAGTAGGGGCAGCTTTTGACACCTCTGTTGCATCGGATTGGGGATTGACGGGTATGGGCGTTGATATTTCGCGTGTTAGTATCCGTAGCAACAATTTGGGGGATCGCAGTCGAACCATGATGAACTTTTTTTTAGAACATCGATTTTACCTCTTTAACAACAAGGTGGACATCACCCCAGGGATTGCGGCCAACTATTTTTCTGATTTTGGAACGCATAGCTTTCCCGGGATTGATCTGGGTTGGCAACTCAATCCTAAGTTGAGACTTTATGGAAATTCAGGGGCTACCTTTCGAATCCCTACTTTTACAGACCTGTTCTATTCTGATAGAACTACTGTTGGTAATGCCGATTTAAAACCTGAAGAAGCTCTTTCCAATGAGATTGGAGTGCGCTATACCAGCCCTAAAGTCAATGTCTCTTTAGCCTTCTATAGTCGAAAGGCCAAAAATCTCATAGACTATGTCAAAAACAGTAATGACGACAGCATCCCCTTTAAGGCTGAAAATATTCAGCAGGTCAATACCCAAGGAATCGATTTCGAACTCACACACAGAATTGAAATCTACTCCCTAAATCACGAATTTAAGATCAGTTATTCCTATTTGGAAAATAACTTAGAAAATAGCGGTTATAACTTCTCTCGATATTCTATTAATAATGACTTAAAACATCATTTTGTTGGTAGTTACTACTTCCCAATTTCTAAAAACTTAAGCACCAATTTTGTCTATAAATTCGTAGAAAGAACCGTTGGGGACGGATATTCAGTAATGGATGCTTCTGCCAGATGGATGCTAAATCAATTGGAAGTGAGTTTATATTTTAATAATATTTTCAATACAGAATATTGGGAGTCGAATTTGGTTCCGATGCCAAAGGGTAATGGGCTTTTGGGATTGCGTTATTCTTTTTGATGTTCCAGTCTTAGGATATTTTCCATGATCAGTTCTGTTTCCCAACCTCGGTATTGCATGGCATTCCAGACCTTTTTCTTTTGTTCCGCCAATGGGCGATGACGATGGGCTTCCCAAAACTTTTTGGCCAAAGCCTGTCCAGATTCCCAGTAGGCTTTATCAGAAATTTCTTTCATTGCATTTTTGATGTTCCAATCCGAAATATGGCGTTGTTTCAGTTCTCTTTCTAGTCGCCTTTTTCCCCATTTTTTGATGCTGAATTTTCCGCGGACAAAGTGTTCTGCAAAACGGGTTTCGTTAAGATAATTTTGCTCAATCAAATGAGAAATAACGGTATCCATAGGGGTTCCGAATACGCCCAGCTCTTTGAGTTTTTGAGAAACCTCTTGATGACAACGCTCTTGATAGGCGCAATAATGCTCTAATTTTTTTTGGATTTCTATTAAGGGAATTTTGGGATTGGTCATGGCCAAAATTAACAAGTTTTTGGAGCTTCAAAAACAGCTCCAGATTTTATTTTATTAAATTAAAGTCTCAAATCTCAAATTATGGGCAAAGGCGACAAAAAGACAAAAAGAGGTAAAATCATTAAAGGTTCAAACGGGGTGCGTCGTCCCAAAAAGCGGAAGACCAAATCAATCAATGGGGTTAAGGCATAAAAAAACCGCCTTGACATCAAGGCGGTTTTGGGTTATTTGGTTCGGAGTAGTCTTCTGTTTTGATCCAGAAAACGGAACTCCAAATAAAGGTAAGCATCACGGGGTACTATGCGTACCCACTTTTTGTATTTAAAATACCAGCTGAACCGGATGGAGGGGAAACCGCTGGTTAGATAGGCAGCGACAAAAGGGTGAAGGTGCAATTGCAACTGTTTGTTTTTGTTGTGCCTATGCTCGACGATTTTGTCGAGCTCTGCGTTGATTTTGTCTATTAAAACAATGGGAGCTTCAACCTCACCATTTTTGTTGGGGTTGGGTTCTCGTGTTTTAATACTCATCTCGGGGCGAACCCTTTGACGGGTGATTTGGATCAATCCAAATCGCGAAGGTGGCAGAATTTTATGTTTGGTTCTGTCACTTTCCATCTCCTTTCGAAGATGTTCAAATAATTTTTTTCGATTTTCGTTGGTATTTAGGTCGATAAAGTCGACGACAATAATACCTCCCATATCTCTTAACCTTAATTGTCGGGCAATTTCACTTGCAGCAATCATATTGACCTCCAAGGCAGTTTGTTCTTGTGATTTGGCCTTGTTGGATCTATTCCCACTGTTAACGTCTATTACATGCAGCGCTTCGGTGTGTTCGATGACTAAATAAGCACCTTTTTGCATGGAAACCGTTTTACCAAATGAGGTCTTGATTTGCCTTTCGACTCCAAAATGATCGAAAATGGGGGTTGACTTGTTTTTGAAATACTTGACAATGGACACTTTGTCTGGTGCAATGGTTTTCAAATAATCCTTGATTTCCACTAACATTTCCGGATCATCCACATGGATTCCAGTAAAATCATTATCAAAAATGTCTCTTAAAATAGAGGAGGATCGATTGATCTCACTGAGAATTTTGGTAGGGTATTGATCTACTTTGACAAATTTCTCACATAAGTTTTTCCATCGATCCATCAATTGATGTAAATCGGCATCCAGTTCTTTGACTTTTTGATCTTTGGCGACAGTTCTTATGATGACACCAAAGCCTTTGGGTCGGATGCTTTTGACCAGCTTTTTTAATCGATTCTTTTCGGCATTACTCTCGATTTTTTGTGAAATCGAAATGCGATCTGAAAAGGGAATCAGTACCATGAATCTGCCCGCTAGGGACAATTCTGAACTGACCCTTGGTCCTTTTGTGGAAATGGGTTCCTTGACAATCTGAACAAGAATCTGTTGTTGGGTCTTTAGATAATCTTGTACGGATCCGTCCTTGGGAATTTCTTCTTCAAAACGAAAATTCTTTAAAGAATAATCTTTGGTTCTACCTGAGCTTACCTGTTTAAAATATTTTAATAAAGTAGGAAGGTTGGGTCCTAAATCATGATAGTGTAAAAAACCATCTTTTTCGTGACCTACGCCAACAAAAGCAGCGTTGAGACCGGATACAGGTTTTCTAATCTTGGCAGCATAAATGTCACCAACAGAAAACTTATTATTATCTACTTCTTTATTGAGCTCAATTAATTTTCCATCCTTGAGCAGTGCAAAATCAACAGCAGAGGAATTCGATCGTATAATCAGTTCTTTATTCACTCTGATGAATTTTAGATACGACACCATACAGTGTGTCGATGTTAAACAATAAATATTCAGCATTTTCCTGAAGATACTGACTGAGCAGTATCAAATATCAATGAACTTTGGATATATTTTTGAGTGTATTACCAAACACTATTTTTTCTTGTGGCGGTTGGCTCTTCTACGCTTTTTTCTTTTGTGCGTGGCTACCTTATGCCGTTTTCTTTTTTTACCGCTTGGCATAGTTCAAATTTAATTTTGAATTTATAGTTGATTTTTTATGCAACTTCTACCTTCGATTTAACACCGTTCGTAAACACCTTTGCAGGTTTGAAGGCAGGAATGTTATGGGCTGGAATATTTACGGCGATGTTCTTGGAAATATTTCTGCCTGTTTTTTCAGCTCTGGTTTTGATGATAAAACTTCCGAACCCACGCAAATAAACGTTTTCCCCACTTTCTAATGAATTTTTTATTTCATTCATAAAGCTTTCAACAGTGGCTTGAACGTCAGTTTTGTCAATTCCTAGCTGATCGGATATATTGTTGACAATATCAGCTTTAGTCATATTTTAATGGTATTACTATTAGTTATTTAAAGGCTTGCAAATATAAAAATTAAAATGATAATTCGTTCAGTCCTACCTTTTTATCTTTGTTGTTCCTTTTTTTAACATTTATCATTTAAGACCAGAATGAGCTTCCAAAAAAAATTGTTAGACTGGTTTAAGGAAAACCGCCGGGCTTTTCCTTGGCGTGAAAACGCCGAACCTTATAATGTTTGGCTGTCGGAGATCATTCTGCAGCAGACAAGAGCTGCCCAAGGTCTGCCCTATTATGAGTCTTTTATTTCCAATTTCCCTAGGGTTGAGCAACTGGCTGCAGCCAAGGAAGATCATATTATGAAGCTTTGGCAGGGACTGGGCTACTACTCTAGAGCTCGAAATCTCCATGCCACTGCCAAAATCATCAACGATCAATACAAGGGTCGTTTTCCCACTGATTTCGACCAAATTAAAGCCCTTAAAGGGGTGGGAGATTACACCGCCAGTGCCATAGCCTCTATTTGTTTTGGTCAAGAACAAGCGGTTGTAGATGGAAACGTATATAGGGTATTGGCGAGAATTTTTGGTATGGATCAGCCCATTGATGTCTCCAGTGCATACAAAATTTACAAAGAAAAAGCACAAGATTTGATGAAAGGAGCCCCTTCAGGTGATTTTAACCAAGCCATGATGGAATTTGGTGCACTTCAATGTGTTCCTAAAAAACCCAATTGCCAAGATTGTATTTTTAAAACCGAATGTGTGGCTTTCCAGCAAGCAAAGGTGAGTTTACTCCCCATCAAAGTCAAAAAAGTAAAAGTAAAAAATCGCTATCTCCACTATTTTGTGTTGATCGATAAATTCAAAAACACCCTTTTGCAGAAAAGAGAGGGAAAGGGAATCTGGCAAAATCTTTATCAGTTTCCACTAATCGAAACATTTGCCAAGCAAAAGTATTATCAAGATGATCAGCTTGAATCACTTATGGCCAAACACCGGATTACCTCCGATTTTGAGGTTGACAAATGGAATGATCAGCCTATTTTTCACAAGCTTACCCATCAACATTTGGAAATTAACTTTTGGATTGTCAAACTCCGAGAGGGGACTAATTTAGATACCTCAATGAGTCAGATTCAGGATTATCCCATGCCCAAGGTACTCCAAAATTTTAGAGATAAATTTTTTATCAACTGATTGTGATTGATTACATTTGAAAGTGTAATCCGTAAAATCTTCTATCATGAATGGTACATTAAACAAAGTTATGTTAATTGGCCACCTTGGAGATGATGTAAAAATGCATTATTTCGATGGTGGAGGTTGCATCGGAAGATTTCCACTTGCAACCAACGAAGTTTACACTAACAAAGCCTCTGGAGAAAAGGTAACCAACACCGACTGGCACAATGTGGTCGTTCGGAACAAGGCCGCAGAGATTTGTGAGAAGTATCTTAGTAAAGGGGACAAAGTCTATATTGAAGGACGAATTAAAACGAGAAAGTGGCAAGATCAGGATCAAAAAGATCGTTACACTACAGAAGTCAATGTGGATGAATTTACCTTTTTGACCACCAAAAAGAGTGAGGCAACCGGATCAGAAATCGATGCATCCGCACCGCCGGCTGCAGACGACAATCCCCCGGAAAGCGATCTTCCATTTTAATCAAAGTATAAGTTAATTGGATCCTGACCCTTTTAGTTTTTTAATCGCCATCCTAGATGTTCAGGGTTCGTTGGTGATCCAATTTATTTTGCTTCTTTTACTACTGATCACCTCAGGATTGGTCTCCGGTGCTGAGGTGGCTTTTTTTTCTTTGACCAAAGAACAATTGGATTCTGAAGAGGAGAAAAAATCCCGTCAATTGGAGATCATACGAAAGATGCTCCAAAATCCCAAACGACTTTTGGCCACCATTCTGATCACCAACAACTTTATCAATATTGCTATAGTATTACTGTTTGCCTCTCTGGGGGAGAGTCTTTTTAGTCAGATTGAAAATCCGTTGGTGGTTCTTTTGATTGAAATAGGAGTGATTACTTTTTTAATCCTCTTTTTTGGAGAGATTCTGCCCAAGGTTTACGCCAACAGAAACGCCATGACTTTCTCCAAGGCAGTGGCCTTTCCCATTTATACCATCGATCGATTTTTTTTGTTTTTTCTCACCATCCCCATGAGTAGAATCACCAGATTTATGGAATCACGCCTGGCACAAAAGAACAATGAATTTTCGATTGATAAATTGTCTCAGGCCTTGGAGTTGACCAGTGAGGAGGAAACCACCAAAGAGGAACACAAAATTTTGCAAGGAATCGTGAGCTTTGGGAATACCGACACTAAACAGATCATGTGTCCTCGTATAGATGTCTTTGCCCTCTCAGAGGATATGGATATGGAAACCATTGTTCCGCTTATTCTGGAAAAGGGATTTTCCAGAGTTCCGGTATATACTGAGAATATGGATAGTGTAGTAGGAATCCTGTATACCAAAGATTTACTTCCCCATCTTGAGCAGTCCGGCTTTAAATGGAAAAAGCTTTTAAAACCCGTTTTTTATGTCCCAGAAAACAAAAAATTGGATGATCTTCTTAGAGAGTTTCAACAGAAAAAAATTCATCTGGCAGTAGTGGTTGATGAGTATGGTGGCACCTCTGGGGTTATTACTTTGGAGGATGTGATCGAGGAAATTGTGGGTGACATCAGTGATGAGTTTGACGACGATGAATTGATCTACTCCAAGTTGGATGATTTCACTTTTGTTTTTGATGCCAAGATTAACCTCAAAGATTTTTATAAAGTCATTGATCTGGGGGCAGAGGAAATTTTTGAAAAAGCCAAAGGAGAGTCAGAATCCATAGCGGGTTTTGTGCTAGAGATTGCTCAGGCTTTTCCTAAGGTCGGTCAGGTCATACAATTCGAAGGATACCAGTTTGTGATTGAATCTGTGGATCGAAAGCGGATCAAAAGAATCAAGGTCATTTTACCTCCTTCGGCATGAGAGTATCAAAATGTACCAGGTCATTTTTATTGAGTTTGATGGCACTAATGACAGCATGTGATAGCGTGCAACAACCCAAACCCAAAGCACAATTACGCCTCGAGTATCCTGAACCAAACTACAAGCAAGTTCCCGATGTTTATCGTTTCGATTTTGAATATAACGATTTGGTACAATTGAAAAGGATCGCCAAAAAAGCGCCTGATTTGTATTATCCCAAAATGAAAGCCACCCTGTATTTGTCTTATGTGGGGGTAGAAAACAATGTGGATTCTTTGTTAAACGATGCCTACCAGCTTCCGGGAAAACACATGATCAAAGCGGAGGAAATCCCCGAAAGGGTGTTTATGGCTCCGGAGAAAAGGGTCTATGGTACGCTTTTTACCGTGGTGGGAAATGCGGCTTCACAACTACAGTTTTTTCTTACAGACTCTACAGATCATTTTTTGATGGGTTCTCTCTATTTTTACTCACGACCCAATTATGATTCCATCATGCCTGCGGCCAAATACGTGGAGCGAGACGTGATGCACCTCATGGAAACCTTCCGCTGGAAGGACTAATTCAATAGTTTTAAATCTGTAACAGTATAGGCTTCGCCTGTATTGCGCACTACTTGAGTCACTTCATTTGGGCTGAGGACTTTGGCATCAAAAATCAAAGTGGCTTTTTTGGTTTCAAAATCTACTTTGGCCTCTTTGATTCCTGCGGTTTTGTTGAGATTTTTTTCAATCACTGCCGCACATCCCATAGCACATACCATACCTTCGATACTCATGGCCATGGGCTGGGCTTCTTGGAAGGGGGCTTCAACGGTCTCTACAGCAGTTGTCTCTACTGTAACGGTTTTTGGAGTCGGATTGTTCTTACAGGAAGTAAAAACTACAAGTCCGATCAAGAGCGAAAGAAGTTGTATTTTTTTCATAGTTTAAAGATAATATTAATTAAAAGGATGTGTACAAAGTGCTTTCTTTTTTTCTTGGATGCGTTCCTAACAAATTGAGGATTTCTCTCAAGTCAGATTCATTTAATGGCTCACCAAAACCATAAGAGTTTAAAATCATTTATAATGACTTAAAGCTTCTTTTTTTATCAAAAATTCCTTTTCTCCTATTTTAATTTGCTTTCTCAAGCTAAGTTTCAATTTAATATTTATCGTTGAATGTCGTCTTGTTTAAACTGTCCGCTAACTACTGTATATATTCACCTTTATGGTGTTTATTTTCTATACATTTCGAACTAGTGTTACAATACATGCCAAAAAAGGAAGTATTGTTGCACTCTTAGCCCCGTAAATTCAAAAAAACTTTTTAGGGTTAAAAAAGAAAAACAGCTTTGGGGCTTAGATTACTTTTTGTAGTCAGCCCTAGTGTTTTCTGTTATCCATAAACAATTGATGATCTTAATGTAAATTGTTTTTTAGAATAGCTCTTTTATTTAATTAGAAATTTTATTCAAACAAATTGTCATCCATGGGTTTATTAAGGGTAATGGATTTTACCTGAAAATCTACTTTTTGAGGCCCCATATCCTGTTGGACCGTATGTGGGAAATGTATGCCTTCCACCGCCTTGTAATTACTAAAATTGGTTGTAGAGGATTGAATTTGTCCTTGCATTTCCATGGTTTCCACCGTTTGTATTTTTAGGAAATCATCTACGGCATAGTAATGGGACTTGTTGTCAGACCATTTAATTTCATAGGCATCTTTACCGTTAACGACAACGATTCCTTCCAATGAGATTTGATCGGGATCAATATCCATTTCAGGGAATAAGGCTGCATCTTTTAGTGCATTTTCAAACTCTTTGCCTTTGAGTTCCATTTTTTGTCCTTGCATTTCGTTATAGCCCTTGGAAGCATTGATGACCATTTTTTGCATCACGTTGCCCATCATACTTACTTCCACCCGCATTTGATTTTTTGCAGTTTGCTGGTTGGAAACCTCTATGGTCATGCCCTGCATACTGGCTTCGGAAATGGTGGCCTTGGTTTTTATTCCTTCCAATTTTGCTCTTCCACCAATGGCTTTAATATAACCATCCATAACACCCTTGGCGGTTAAACCTTCTGGCAGGGGTTTGGAAAATTCGGGTCGCTCTGTAGGGTTACCGTATTTGTCGAAATAAAGCACTTTAAGTTTTTGGCCATTGAAATCGATGTTTTCCAATGGGGTCAAAATATCACTCCCCTTTCCAGTAACGACCACCCGCATTAAGCTGGGGTCAAAGTATTTTTTTGAAACTCTGGAAATGTCTTCTCTTGTAACCTTTTGTATGTTTTTTAAAAGGTTGTTATAAAAGTTGGGGGGTAAATTTTGCGTTTTTGTATTGTAGGCGAAAGTGGCAATATTTTCAGGGTCTTCCATGGATCGGATCAGTGAACCTGCATACTTTTCTTTGACAAGTTTCAGTTCTTCCTCGGTAACCATCTCTTTACTCATCCGATCAATTTCATAGAGTAATTGTACCACAGCACTGTCGGTTACAGCATTGCGAACCGCTGCAAAAGCCCGAATTCGGGATTTGGTTTTGTGGTTGATGTCAAAACGGGAATAAGAACCATAGGTATAGCCTTTGTCTTCCCTCAAATTGAGGAAGAGTCGGGCTTCGCCCCCGCCGCCCAAGATTTGGTTGGCAATCGTTAGTGCATAATAATCCGGGTTGTTTCTGTCGATGTTTGCAGTACTCACAACGGAAACTTCGGACTGAACGGCATTGGGCATTTCTACAAAGGCGATCTGTGTTTGGGAAACATTTTCCGGCTTGGTAAAAGACGAAGGAGCGACTTGGCCTTTAGCCCATTTGCCAAAATATTTTTTAGTCAGTTTTTTTGCGGTTTCAAAATCAATATCCCCCACGATGGTGATATAGGCATTTTGAGCGTAGAAGTTTTTCTGATACAATTGATGGAGATCATCTATAGAAACCCTTTTT
>JAACDY010000070.1 GCA_009936675.1 Bacteroidota bacterium | reverse complement strand
TAGCTCAAGGGATGGCGAACGTACTCTCGGGACTTTTTTCGGGTATGGGGGGTTGTGCCATGATCGGTCAGAGTCTGATCAATATCTCCAATGGTGCTAGGGCGAGACTGTCGGGAGTAGTAGCAGCAGTTGTATTGTTGGTTTTTGTGATGTTTGGTGCTCGCTTGATTGAACAAGTTCCCATGGCCGCACTTACAGGGTTGATGATTATGGTGGCCATTGGAACTTTTGAGTGGTCGAGTTTGAGGACTTTCAACAAAATGCCTAAATCCGATATTTTTGTAATGGTTACGGTAACCCTTGTAACGGTTATACTCCACAACCTTGCTCTTGCTGTGGTTTTGGGGGTGGTGATTGCAGCTCTGGTTTTTGCTTGGGACAATGCTAAAAGAATTCGTGCGCGAAAATCAATCGATGATCAAGGGGTTAAACTTTATGAAATTTACGGTCCATTGTTTTTTGGATCCATCAGTGCTTTCAATGAAAAATTTGATGTGCTTAATGATCCCCAAGAGGTAATCATTGATTTTAGAGAAAGTAGGGTAGTGGACATGTCAGCCATCGAAGCACTGAACAAAATCACAGAGCGATATCTTAAAATGGGTAAAAAACTCCATTTGCGTCATTTGAGCCAAGACTGCCAAGTATTGCTCAAAAACGCAGATAAGATCATTGATGTCAATGTCTTGGAAGACCCCAACTACAAGGTCTTGATTGACGAAATCTAAAAAAAATATTAAGTCCTATATCAAGATGTTGTATAGGATTTTAGACGGGAGGGCTTGGACTGAGAAATAGTATTTTGATGGGTTCAGAGATTTTGAGTGGTTTTCGATTATCCAATTCAACCCAACACCACTGTGTTTTGCAGCTTACCAAGAGTCGATTGGTTTTATGGTCAAAAAACTCTACAATGCGAAGCGACAAAGGTCCCCTGATTTCTTTGACATAGGTTTCTACCCTGATAGAATCCCCTAAAAAGGCACCCAATCTGTAGGAAACCTCGTGGTTTCGTACCATCCAAACGGCAGGCGTATCTTCTAACTGCTCTTTTATTTTTTCCCAATGGGCTTTGGCTATCTCCTGAGCCCAAGATAGATATTGAACATTATTGACATGGTTGAGATCATCCAGATGTTCTTTACTTACAATATTTATTGTCGAGAATCTATGGCTCATGGTTTGAGATTGATTTTTACCTCAAACAGTTTACTCCAATTTTTTCCTGTTACAAAACAGGTTTTCCTTTTGGGGTGGTAGGCAATTCCATTGAGTACATCCAAATTGGAAACTTGTTCTACTTTTCTTTTTAGCCCAGAAAAATCAATAACACCCTCAACAGCACCCGTTTGAGGATTAATGATGACGCCTACTTCTTTTTTGAATTGATAGGTGTTGGCATAAATTTTTCCTTCTACCCATTCCAATTCATTGATTTTTTTAAGAGCGTTTTTATCCGTCATCACTTGGATTTTGCCGATTTCTTTTTGGGTATTGCCATCCAGTATCCAAATTTGATGGGTCCCATCAGATTTGTATAGATTTTGACCGTCGTTGCACAATCCCCAACCTTCTTTACTGTCCTGATAGGCAAAAGAATGTTCTATTTTGAGATGATCTGGCTTGTATTGGAATCCCATTTCTCCTTGCCATGTCAATTGATAGAGTTTGTTGTTTAGAATAGAAATACCTTCCCCAAAATAGACTTTGTCTAAATCAATCTTTTGTAGGACTTTACCGGTTTTGAAATCTACTTTTCTCAAACTGGATTTCCCCCTAAGTCCTGTGCTTTCATAGAGAGTGTCTCGATAAAATTCTAATCCCTGAGTGTAGGCTGTTTTGTCGTGTGGGAATTCATTGATAATACTATAAGTGTACAGTTTAGGTTTGACTGGAGCAACAATTGTGATCTTTTCAGCATAATCTGATTTTCTACCCGAAACATATACCGAGGCCGTTAGGTCGTAAATCCCCAATGTTCTATTTTTTAAAGGATGTAGTTCGTCAATCTTTTGTCCCTCCAGTTGGTAAACTACGGAATCAATGGGGTGATTTTTTTTGTTAATAAGCTTAAATCTTAGGGTATCGTTGGGGGTGTATTTTTTGCTTTTTTCCAAAACAGTCAGTTTGAAATCTTTAGAGAGATCTCCATTGCACTTGAGAAAAAGCAGGGACAGTAGTAAAATCCAAATTTTCATTTAATCGAGTTCTTTATTGTGTTTAAAATTAAGAATTTAAAATAATTGTCTAACGAATGAAACCTATTATATTTGTGCTGGGCAAGTCCTGCACAACCAGCTCCTGCCGAATCCCCCCAGGGCGGGAACGCAGCAAGGGTAGGCGGTCGTAGCGGTGTGATGTAGATCGCTTGCCCATTTTTTTTACATGACTAAAGTAATTTTAATCACGGGTGCCTCATCTGGCCTTGGCAAAGCCACTGCTGCTTATTTATTGGCACAGAATTTTCGTGTTTTTGGTACTTGTAGAGACCCCAAAAAATACCACTCCAACTTAGGTGTTGAATTACTCCCTTTCGATTTGAATCAACCAGAATCTGCACAGCAATTGGTGGATCAACTGATGGAGAAGGCAGGACGCATTGACGTTTTGATCAACAACGCAGGAGCAGGTATCATTGGGCCGGTTGAGGAAATAGATGCGACTGCACTAGAGTCCCATTTTTCAACCAATTTGTTTGGCCCACTGGCTTTGACGCAAAGTGTACTTCCTGTGATGCGAGAACAAGGTTCGGGTTTGATCATCAATGTCACCTCCATTGGAGGTTATATGGGTTTGCCATTTAGAGGAATGTATTCGGCCTCCAAAGGGGCGTTGGGGATCGCTTCAGAGGCACTAAGGATGGAAGTCAAGCGCTTCGGGATTGATGTAGTAACATTGGCTCCGGGAGATTACGCTACCGATATTGCTGCTCGTCGGATATACTCCCCTTTGAAAAAAGAGTCACCCTACCATGACCTTTATAAATCCTCTCTCGACACCATAGACGAACACGTTGATCAGGGCGGAGATCCCCATGATTTTGCCCGAATGGTAAATAAAATCATTGGGCTTAAAAAAAGGAAGGTTCATTACAAATCAGGCTCCTTTCTTCAAAAATTTTCACTCATACTCAAGCGAATCCTGCCAGATACTGTTTTTGAAAAAATGATAATGAATCATTATAAAGTTTAACCTTAATCCATTTTAAATGAAATTTTTTATTGACACTGCCAATTTAGACCAAATCAAGGAGGCTCAAGACCTTGGAGTTCTAGATGGTGTAACCACCAACCCTTCCTTAATGGCCAAAGAGGGCATAACAGGAGCAGACAACATTCTCAAGCACTATGTAGATATTTGTGAAGCGGTAGAGGGCGATGTATCTGCAGAGGTTATCGCTGTTGACTTTGAAGGTATGGTCAAAGAGGGAGAACAATTGGCGTCCCTTCACCCTCAGATTGTGGTGAAAATACCTATGATCAAAGATGGCATTAAGGCTTTGAAATATTTTTCAGACCGCAACATCAAAACTAATTGTACTTTGATTTTTTCGGCTGGACAAGCTCTTGTGGCGGCCAAAGCTGGCGCAACTTATGTTTCGCCATTTATTGGCCGTTTGGATGATATTTCAACCGATGGGTTGTCTTTGATCAATGAAATCAGAGAGATTTATGACAACTATGCCTTTGAAACCGAAATATTGGCCGCCTCTATACGTCATACTATGCACATTATCGATTGCGCTAAAATCGGAGCAGATGTGATGACCGGACCACTGAATGCCATCATGGGATTATTGAAACACCCCCTAACCGATAGTGGATTGAAAAAGTTTTTGGAGGATTACAAAAAAGGAAACTAATTATCTTGGAGTAAATCCTCAAAATCAGGGGCGCTAAAGTTCCCAAAACCTTCTTTGATTTTTCCATCGGCATCGACCACTATGGCTCGGTTGAGTAGAGACAACACCCATGTTTTACTGTCTTTGTCGAAATTGGTAAAGGCCAATTGCGTTTTGGGATCAATATTCATCATGCGGTGAACCTCAAAAACGATTTCGTTAAAGGGCTGGATACAAACTCCTTTAAACTGAAATCTGGGAAATTTTTTTTCTAATGCTTTGGCCTTGAGTACCGTATTGCGATAGTGGCTCATTTGGGTCTGTGACCAAAAATAAAAGACGGTGGGAGCGTTGATGATTTGTTGGGTGCTCACCACTTCTAATTGATGGTTCTGTAGTTTTAATTCAGGAAGTTTTTTTCCGGCCGACATATTTTCTATATCGTTATGAAGATCTAAAACTTCGGTGAGGTATGCCTTTGATTTGTTAATCAAAATAAATTGTTGGAGGAACTTTTCATGCTTGTTGTGGTTGTCCAATTTCATCAATTCCTCGAAAGCTACTGCTCTTGCCAAGTTGTTTTTTAGGACGTTTCCTTT
>JAACDY010000069.1 GCA_009936675.1 Bacteroidota bacterium | reverse complement strand
GTAATGTTTGGACCGTTAATCCATTAGATGATCAAAAGCACTTGATTTCATATGACCTTGTTGACAAAAGAATTGATCTCAATTTTTTTGAGGTACAATCCGCTAATGAGCGGATTGAAATTAGTGGAAATTATCAGTCGTCTGAAAATTTTGGACTTTCATTGCGCATCGACAAGGTTTCCCTTGAGAATCTTGGAATACCGAGTAAAGACTTTGATTTTGAGGGCGCCATGAATTTGAATCTCAACATCAAGCGTTCTCCAACCGATAACACCCTAAAGTTTGATGGATTTGTAGATGATTTTGTGATGAATGACGTGGATATGGGTTCATTGCGTTTTTTTACTTCAGGTAATACTCAGTTGAATTCCTATGAAGTCAATTTACTATTATCCGAGCAAGGAAAAAGTACGCTGTCGGCTAAGGGGAATATTTTGAGATTTGATCAGTCTCCCCGTCTTGATCTTGATTTTAGTTTTAACGATTTCGATCTTTCTTTTCTAACGCTTATTGGTGGTGGGAATATAGATGATATAAGAGGCAAAGTAACGGGTAATGTGAATCTATGGGGTGCCATTGATGCGCCCAAACACGATGGACAATTGATCCTTAACGAAGGTGGACTCGGTGTGCCCTATATCAATACCGATTATCGCTTTTCCAATGGTACAAGAATTACTTTGGTGGATCAAAGTTTTAACTTCAATAAGACCACATTAACAGACACTCGATTTGGAACACAGGCAGAACTTGTGGGAGAAATCAATCATTTGAATTTTTCAGATTGGGATTTTGATCTCAATATAGCCTCAGACAGAATTCTTATGCTCAATATAACAGAGGATGAGGATGAAGTCTTTTTTGGAGACGGATTATTGGCAGGGAAAGTTCACCTCTATGGCCCTTCCAAGAATTTAACTATTGATGTGGTGGGAGCTACTGAGGAGGGAACGAGTATCAAAATTCCTTGGGCGGATGATTATGGATTGGCAGACACCTCTTTTGTAAAATTTATTGATAAGAAAAAGATCAATAAAACCCAACAACAAAATGATGCTGAATTCCTAAGCTTTACCGGTTTGGAAATGAATTTTGAATTGGATGTAAATAATAATGCAGAAATCAAGGTTGTAATCGATAAAGAATCCGGCAGTTTTTTGAGTGGTCGGGGGGCAGGCAATATTTTAATGGAAATTGACACTAATGGTAAATTCAATATGTGGGGAGATTTTATCACTTATGACGGGATTTACAATTTTAAAAACTTAAGTATTATTGACAAAAAATTTAATGTTAAGCAAGGAGGTACAATTGTATGGGAGGGTGATCCTCTAGGTGCTCAAATGGATTTAGAAGCCGTGTACGATGTTCCAGGGGGTGCCAATCCGGCCATATTATTGGATAATCCCAATTTTAACAGGAAAATCCCAACTGAAGTTTTGATCAGACTTCAGGGGAACTTGCTCAAACCCGATGACCCCATTTTTGAAATTGAATTTCCCAACACCAGTGCGGTAGTTACTTCCGAAATAAATTATCGCTTGGCAGACCCCCAAATTAGTCAGCTTCAAGCCATATCCTTATTGTCGCAAGGAATATTTATTAATGAGGTGTCTGTTAGTGTACAAGGGATCACCAATAACTTATACGAAAAAGCATCTGATCTTTTCAGCAATCTTATGGGTGACGATAAAGGGAAACTTCAAGTGGGACTCAATTATTTGCAAGGGGATAAGAGCCAAGTTACGGACATTAATTCTGAAGATCGTCTGGGATTGACACTTTCCACTCAGATTACGGACAAAATTTTACTTAACGGAAAAATTGGTGTTCCTGTAGGTGGAATTGAAGAAACCCTTATCGTGGGTGATTTGCAAATAGATTTTATATTGAACGAAGAGGGTAGTTTAAAGGCTAAGGTTTTCAACAAGGAAAATGAGTTCAGATACATTGGTGATGAACTGGGGTATACTCAGGGTGTTGGACTGTCTTATCAAGTTGATTTTGAAACTTTTAGGGAGCTGATTACCAAAATAATCAAGGGAAGCCAATTCAATCAAGCCACAAATAATGAACCTCTGGTTTCGGAACCCTCTGATGCAGGGATAAATTTTATCAATAAAAATTAACTAAAAAATAGGCCATCTATTGAGGTTGCTTTGGATTAATAATTAAATTTGGCCTTTATTTTGCCAATGCCATCCAAATTAAGCCATATAGGTGTTCTAACTTCTGGAGGAGATTCTCCGGGGATGAATGCTGCCGTTAGAGCCGTAGTAAGAACGTGTGCCTATCACAACGTAGGTTGTTTTGGGGTTTATCAAGGTTATCAAGGATTGATTGATAACAATTTGGAACCCATGAATGCCAGAAGTGTGAAAGACATCATCAACAAGGGTGGAACCATTCTGAAATCGGCAAGATGTCTTGAATTCAGAACCCCCGAAGGTAGAAAAATAGCACACGATAATCTCAAAAAAAATAATATTGATGGCTTAGTGGTCATTGGGGGGGATGGTTCGTTTACCGGAGCCATGATCTTTCAAAAGGAATTTTCTTTTCCAGTTATCGGTATTCCCGGTACCATCGACAATGATATTCAGGGGACAAGATTTACTTTGGGATACGACACGGCTCTGAATACTGTTATCGATGCCATTGATAAAATTAGAGATACAGCCAGTTCTCACAACCGTTTGTTTTTTGTCGAAGTGATGGGAAGAGATGCAGGTCATATTGCACTCAATGCAGGCATTGGAGCAGGCGCAGAGGAAATATTGATTCCCGAAGAGGATATGGGCTTGGAACGCCTGTTGGAATCCCTTAAAAGAAGTGAAAAATCCGGAAAATCCTCCAGTATTGTTGTTGTGGCAGAAGGAGATAAAACCGGAAAAAATGTCTTTGAAATTGCCTCTTATATCGAAAACAATCTCCCTTACTACGAGGTAAGAGTATCCGTGTTGGGGCATATGCAAAGAGGAGGTTCGCCCTCTTGTTTTGATAGGGTTTTGGCTTCCCGCATGGGAGTGTTTGCAGTGGAAAGCCTTTTGGATGGTAATTCTAACAAGATGGTTGGAATTATAGACGAAAATATTACACTAACTCCCTTAGAGGATGCCATCAAAGGGAAATCTAAAATAAACAATAACCTGATAAGGGTATCAGACATATTATCAATTTAAACTATTAAATAAATTTAAACACTAATAGAATGGCTTTAAAAATTGGAATTAATGGATTTGGAAGAATAGGGAGACTTGTTTTCCGCTCTGCGATGAAACAGTCAGACGTTTCAATCGTGGCGGTCAATGACCTTTTGGACGTCAATCATTTGGCATATCTTCTGAAATACGATTCGGTTCATGGATCCTATGACGGAGAAGTTTCCGTAACAGGGAACAACTTATTGGTTGATGGTCAGGAAATCCAAATTACTGCCGAACGTAATCCCGCTGATATTGGTTGGGGAGACATGGGAGTGGATATTGTTGCAGAATGTACAGGGATTTTTACAACCCTAGAAAAGGCTCAAGCTCATATCGATGGCGGAGCCAAAAAAGTGGTGATTTCGGCTCCTTCTGCTGATGCACCTATGTTTGTGATGGGAGTAAATCATCTCGAAGCTACTGCAGATCAAACCATCGTATCAAATGCTTCTTGTACAACCAACTGTCTGGCACCTATTTCTAAGGTGCTTAACGACAATTTTGAAATCGTTGAAGGATTGATGACTACCGTCCATGCAACCACTGCCACTCAATTTACTGTTGATGGGCCTTCGAAAAAAGATTTTAGAGGAGGAAGAAGTGCACTTTTGAATATTATGCCAGCCTCTACAGGTGCTGCCAAAGCAGTAACCAAAGTAATTCCTGCCTTGGTTGGAAAACTAACCGGTATGGCTTTCAGGGTACCCACTGCCAATGTTTCTGTTGTAGATTTGACCGTCAAACTCAAAAAAGAAACCTCTTACGAAGAAATCAAAGCTGCTATGAAAGCTGCTTCAGAAAATGAAATGAAAGGTATTTTGGGATATTCCGATGAACCTTTGGTCTCTCAAGATTTTGTCGGTGATATTAGAACTTCCATTTTTGATGTGGACGCAGGGATGGAGCTCAATTCAAGCTTTTACAAAATCATTTCTTGGTACGACAATGAGTGTGGTTATTCCAACAAATTGATTGACTTGGCCAAACATATACATCAATTATAATTTTTGATAAATGATTTTTGTTGTTGATAGCGGTTCTACAAAGACCGATTGGATTGCCTTGGATGATTCGGGCGTAATTCTTTTTTCCACCCAAACTTTGGGTCTCAATCCGCAGGTTCTTCCAAGTGCAATTCTCACAGAGCGAATCATCAACAACTACGATTTGTATCAAAATAGAGAAAAAGTTTCTCATGTATACTTTTATGGAGCGGGCTGTGGTGTTGAATCCCCTGCAAGGAGAATTGAAAAGGTCTTTACCGAAATCTTTACCCAAAGCAATTTTTCTATTTTGGAAGACACCTATGCAGCGGTATATGCTGCAACCCAGCCCAACAATCCTGCTATTGTGTGCATAATGGGTACGGGTTCAAACTGTACCTATTTTGATGGGAAAGAGATAGAACAGAGGATTACTTCATTGGGCTATGTTTTGATGGATGAGGCCAGCGGAAATTTCTATGGAAAACAATTGATCCGTGCCTACTATTTTAAGACCATGCCGGAGGCATTGGCCAAAAAATTTGAGGATCAATACGACCTATCTCCAGACCAAATTAAGGAAAATGTTTACAGAAGGGAGAATCCAAACACCTATCTAGCAAAGTTTGCCAAATTTATCATTGAGCACAAACAGGTTCCAGAAATGAAAACCATCATAGAAGACGGATTGCAAAGATTTATTTCTCATCAGATATTACAATTTGATGATGCCAAAGAAGTTCCTATTCATTTTATTGGATCTATTGCTCATTATCTAAAAGATGAGATTGACCAGGCCTTAAAAAAGAATGGATTGCGTTTGGGCAATGTAGTCAAGCGGCCCATAGACGGTTTGGTAGAACATCACCGCAAGCTGTTAAATCAATAAGATAAGCCACTACTTGACGGCAATCATAGATATTTCTACCTTCACATACTTGGGGAGTGTCTTAACGGCTATGGTTTCTCTAGCAGGTGCGCTATCATTATTAAAATAAGCAGCATACACCTCGTTCACTTGACCAAAGTCCTCCATGTCAGATAGAAAAATTGAGCTTTTGACCACCTGATTAAAAGTCATTTCTGCCGCTTCCAACACGGCTTTTAAATTTTTCATTACCTGTTCAGCTTCCTCTTTGACACCCCCCTCTACCATTTCCATTGACAGTGGGTTCAGCCCGATTTGACCCGAAAGGTACAATGTGTCATTTGCCAGTACTGCTTGATTGTATGGCCCGATTGGAGCAGGAGCGTTGAGCGTGGTGATTATTTTTTTCATATTTTTATCTTAAGCGTCTGTCTGGTTCCCTGTTTTTCTCATACTTGATATCACTCAAAAGGCCGGATTTAATTCCAATAAAGAAATTCCATGAAGCACGATTGCTGAAAGGTACCCAACTAAAATCCAAACGCCAACTATCCAGATCTCTATTGAATCGAAGCTGAGTGTAGGTAAACCCATGATTTTTAAAATCAAAACCAGAGGATCCACCAATTTGCCATTTAGGGGTCAGTTCGATGTCACCCGAAAACATTAGTGAATTATTAGAAAATTCATTTTGGTTTCTGGAATTGTTGTAGGTCAAGGAGTATGTAAGCCTCAGTTTCCAAGGTATTTCTGCCCTGTAGGAGGGATATTTACTTTTTTCTTCATCGTCCTCTTCTCCTCTTTTGGTTTCATTATTCATTCCGATGGTATCTCCAAACAGATCGTCGGGACGCCCGCCTCCCGAAGCATTCTCAAAATAACCAAATGGATCTTCTTCCTCTTCCTCCTCTTCATCCTCCTTCTTTTTCTTGTCTTTTGTAATAGTTTCGTTGGAGAAATTATAACCCGTATTTAAGTTGGCACTGGTTATCCTGAAAAGTGGTCCTCCATTCTTGATGTTGAATTCATCGATCCTTTGGTTTTGTTCGTTTAAAGCGTACATATCCAAGGTTGTACCGACGTTGATGGACATTTTTCTGTCAAATAAATCAATACCACTGGTTGCGCGAACAGGACTCCATTTAAATTGATCACTTACAAAATTGTAGCTGGTACTGAAGTTTAAGTTTTTGATCAATTGAATCTTTTTTAATTCGGTCTTGGTGGTATCAGGGTCAACAATTTTTGCCTCGAAATTGTTACTTACAGAAATCCCCATGCTTTTGGAAAGTCCCCTAGATGGGGTTCCATAAAGCCCCCCTTCAAAACGCGTATATTCTCTTGTATTCCCATCGGCGTCGATGATGTATTCGTCGTAGTATTGATCGAGACTGGGGGCGGTGCTGTAGTATATTGAGGGGCGAATGGTATGCCTTACGGATCGAATTTTTTTGTCTTCCTTAAAATTTACAGTTCCGTAAACCGTGGTGGCCATACTTAGACCATAGCTGTAGGTTCTAAAAGCGCTAAATCCACTGATGGTATCTTTTTTAACCCCATCGATAAGAGGGTCGTAGTCGTTATATTTAATAGTTTTGGGTTGCCATATTTCTCTGTAATTTGCACTGGCGGCAAAATTAAAATGTTTTAAAATTTTAAAATTGGTGCTCAACGGAATCGAATGTTGTACTCCCGACTTCGCATTTTCATACATTTTGCTGGTAAATAGATCTTCCTCTGTGGTGACGATTCTGTTTTCGGCTCGGGTGCTGTATTGTAAATTGATGTTTTGCAGCAAGCCCTTTTTAGGTCTGTCTTTGGGTGCAAAAGGAAAAATTCGATCTACACTTCCCTGAAAAGAGGGGAGGGTAAGGTTGACACTTTTGGTATTGGAGTTTTGGGACATGTTGGCATTCATAGATAAATTAACGCTGGGATTACCTGGGATTCTTTTGGAATAGGCAACAGAAGAACTCAAAGTATTGTTTAGAAAGTTGGGACTATTCAATTGGTTGACCGACTCCCTAAAATAATCACTGGTTCCAAAGTTGACTGAGGCAGAAAAATTGGAATTGGGACTGGATTTAGGATCTTTGGAGTGGTTCCAACGGATATTAAAAACCGTTGATTTTGAATAGCCAGGTAATCCTTTTTCTCCCGAAATAAGATTTTCAAACCTCGTACTAAGACTTCCACTAAAATTATACATTTTGCGGTATTTGGAGTCAGCTCGGAATCCATAACTTCCATTACTGTAGTAATCTCCAGTCATTGCAAGGTCAAAATATTGGGACAAGGCAAGGTAGTATCCCCCATTTTGGAGGTAGTATCCCCTGTTGTTACTTTCTCCTATGGTGGGAAATAGAAAACCTGATTGTTGATTTTGAGATGAAGGAAAATAAGCAAAAGGCAAGGCCAGTGGAGTGGGGACATCTGCAATGTACATATTGGTAAAGCCGGTTACAATTTTTCCCTGAGGAACCATTTTACCTTTTCGGATTCGGAAATAATAATCTGAATTTTCCAACTCACCACCAGTGGTCACCTTGGCGTCCTTGATGTAATAAACAGAATCGTTTTCTTTTTTGGTGTAGGCTGCATAAACATTCATGCCGTTTTGAGCAGATTTAGAATTCCAGATTAAAGCTTTTTGGGTGTCAAAGTTGAACCTTAAAGAATCTGGATAAATTTCGTTGTTGGTCTGTTTGAAATATGGATTTTGAACCAAAACACCCAAGGTGTCGGGAATCCTGCCCGCCGTAACTTCATTTTTTGAATAATCCAAGACGATGATTCCGGCTTTGAGAACCATGTCTTGATAATACAATTCCGCTTGGTCATACAAATAGAGTTTGCTTTCCTTTCGATTGATTCTGACATAGTCTTTGGCATTGTATTTTACCTTATCCAGTAGGGTAGGTTCCTTTTGAGGAATGGAGTCTGTCAGTGAAATGTTTTCAAACTCAGTTGTTTTAGTGGTTGAAAGAGAATCAGCCTCTGTGAGATTGGAATTTAGTTTATCCAGTGTATTAGATTCCTTCTGTGGAACGGAATCTGTCAGTATATTTTTTT
>JAACDY010000068.1 GCA_009936675.1 Bacteroidota bacterium | reverse complement strand
CTGGCCCAGTAGGTCTACAACTCCACGGTAAAAGAGAAATGGAGATATGGTATCAATCCATTGATATTGCGAGATTCTAAAAAAAGTCATCCATTTGATAAACCGCCATCATTATTTAAATAATTTAGATGGCGGTTTTATTTTTATTAACTCAGAACAACAAACTTTTAAAGCATGTTAAAAAAACTATTGATTGGCAGCACCATACTTCTCTCCCTACAATTCAATTGGGCACAACAAACCCAAAAGCAACTCGATCAAATCATCAAGGAATGGGCTGCACCCAATGAATTCCCAGATCACGTTATCTTAAGTGCTGCAGTCGACCCCTCACAATCGATTGGTGTCAACTGGCGTACCCATGCCAATAATACTGAGGGCTACTTAGAGATTGGAATCGCTGGTCCAGGGCCCGATTTTAGAAATGATATTAAAACTTATCCAGCTGATAGAACGCTTATCAACTCGGCAGAGGCCTCCAAAGATGGTTTTGAATCTTCCTTTTTTGAAGTACAACTCGATGGATTAAAACCCAACACACTTTACGCTTATCGCGTGGGTAATGATCATTTCAAAAGTGAATGGCATCAATTTTCAACTGCCAGTGACCAATCCACTCCCCTGTCCTTCTTGTATGTGGGTGATGCACAGAATTACATTTTGGAATTGTGGTCGAGGGTGATCAGAAATGCCTACAAAAAAGCACCCAATGCAGACTTTTTTATCCATGCAGGAGATTTGATCAATACCGCCCACGATGAAAGTGAATGGAATGAATGGTTTGCCGCAGGAGGATTTATCCATAGTGAAATACCTGCCATTGCCGTACCAGGAAACCACGAGTATCGCGGATTAAATGCCAATAGACCTCGAGACAAACGGGAGCTTTCCATTCAATGGAACGCACAGTTTGGGTTTCCAAAAAATGGCCCTCAGGAATTGCTCAAAACCTGTTACTATGTAGATTATCCCAACCTAAGGGTGATTGCCCTCAATAGCAATAGGGCCATCGAACTTCAGTCCCAATGGCTGAAAAAAGTTTTGCAAGAGAATGACAAAAAATGGACCGTGGTAACCTTCCATCACCCTATCTTTTCTGCATCAACGGGAAGAGATAATCCCGAGCTACGCAAACACTGGAAACCACTGTTTGATCAATACAATGTGGACTTGGCGCTTCAGGGTCACGATCACACCTATGCCAGAGGGGCAATATATGAAAATCCCATTCTTGTGAATAAAAATGATCAAAACAAAACCGTAAAGGGCCCTGTATATGTCGTCTCTGTTAGTGGTGGGAAAATGTATTCTGTCAATGAGTCGGGATGGGATGAATTTGGAGCCGTTCAAGAAAAGAACGGAGAACGCAAACAGTTATTTCAGCACATTTCTATCGATGGTGATCAATTGATTTATCGTTCTTTTACCGCCACAGGAGAGTTGTTTGATCGTTTTGAGCTTTTGAAACAAAATGGCAAAAATCAATACATAGACTAAAATTTGGATTTTATCTTTTTCAGATGCACAAAACTTTGTTTCCATGCACTCTTGATTTTAAAGAAGTGAACAGCCCAGTTTTGCATGTCACCCTCGTGCTTTTGAGTTTTATGTTTACAATCCAATTACAATCACAGGAGCCTAAAGAAATCATACTGTTGATTGGACAATCCAATATGGCTGGTAGAGCAAACTTGCTGGATCAGGATTACCAAATCGTTCAAAACGCCTTTCTGCTGGACAGTACCAATCAATGGCTTCCCCTAAAAAATCCCCTAAACATTCACTCTTCGATCAGAAAAGCAGCCCGTATGCAAGGGTTTAATTTAGGATACCCCTTCGTTCAAGAAATACTCGCTGATGATTTTATTCAACCCATCGGGCTGGTTGTCAACGCCAGAGGGGGTAGCAAAATTGATCAATGGATTCCCGAAACACATTACTTTAGGGAAGCCATCAGAAGAAGTAAAACTGCCATTGGAGATCGGGGGAAGATCATTGCCTGCTTTTGGCTTCAAGGAGAAAGCAATCTGAATGATAAAGATCCGGATTATGTCAACTACTTCGAAAAACTCAAATCAATCATCTACACTTTGAGAAAGGAACTCAATAATGACCAAATGATTTTCATTGCTTCAGAGCTGAACAAAGACCGACGAGAAAAT
>JAACDY010000067.1 GCA_009936675.1 Bacteroidota bacterium | reverse complement strand
GCTGAATGGCTTAAGTGGCCATAATCTACATAGAGCCAAGGAAAGGTTTCGGTGTTGTTTTCGAATCGAATACCGTATTGGAGTTCACCATAGTATTGATTGGCGGGAATGATTTTTTCACCTTCGGGTGTTTCGTCAAATAAATAGATCAAATCTGAGGAATCCAACAAGATTTGCCCCCCTGGATTGAGCAGTTTTTGTAGTTTTTCTAACAATAATTGGAGTCTATCCAGACTGCCACATATTCCGGGGCCATTCATCAAAAGGAGAAGGGTGTCAAAAGTATCTCCTTTGAAATCAAAAATAGATTGGTTGACTGTTTGTAATAAACCTCTTTCTGTGGCAACTCTAATGGCTGCTGGAGAACTGTCTAGTCCTACAACACTGAGGTTTCTTTGATTTTGTAAGTACAGACTATGACATCCGGTTCCGCAACCAATATCCAAGACTTTTCCTTGAGCCATTTCCAATGCTTTTTTTTCCAGAGGAGGCATTTGGTCAAATGTTCTGAAAAAATAGCTGAGGGGTACTGGATCTTCTTCGGTCAGACTGGTCCAGGTGATTAGTTCCTGGTCACTTGGGGATTGATGGTATTGCCAGAGGCCTTTTCCAAAGACATCATTATGATTTGTCATCATGGAGTGCTTTAGGGGTAAATAAGGTATTTTTTTCTGATTTGCTTGAATTTTTCTAAATCCTTTTCCCAAGTTTTACGGATTTGTTGTTCGTTCATTCCTATGGCCAATTGTTTTTGCAATTTTTTATTGCCCGCAATTCTGTAGAAGCCTTTTTTGAAAAAATGTTCTTTATCTGGGAAATTACGATAGGCTTGAATCAGCCATTGTAATTCAATTTTTTTGGGACGTTCGAAGTTTCTCAGGTCAACCCCATGACAAAGTTGACCTTTGAGTTTGGGATTTTTTGCTCCATAATTGGGCTGAGGGATAGAAGAAAATTGTGTTTTTGGTAGCTGTGGGTGACCGTAGATTTGAAATTGCATTTCGGTTCCTCTACCAACGCTGATCACGGTGGGCTCCAGCAGGCATAGACTGGGATAAAGAGCAATGGATTGTGCGTTGGGTAAATTGGGAGAAGGCCTTAAGGGTATTTCAAAGTTTGTTTGATGGGTGTAGTTTTTCAGAGGAATGACGGTCAAATCGCATTGAATGCCTTTATTCAACCACTGTTCTCCATTGATCATTTTGGCGTATTCACCAATGGTCATACCATGGACGATAGGAACAGGATGTAATCCAACAAAACTTTTGCAATCCTCCTCTAATATTGGGCCATCAGTGTAGTGTGCATTGGGATTGGGTCGATCCAGAATGATGAGAGGAATTCCAGTTTCGGCGCAAGCCTCCATGACATAGTGAAGGGTAGAGAGGTAGGTGTAAAACCTTACGCCCACGTCTTGTAAATCGAAGAGCATGATGCTGATGCCTTCAAGACTTTCCTTGGAAGGTTTTTTGTTATTGCCATAAAGGGAAAGAATGGGCAATCCTGTTTTGGGGTCTTTTTGATCTACAACGTGCTCTCCAGCATCGGCATCTCCCCTGAATCCATGCTCGGGGGCAAAGACTTTTTTGATGTTCACCCTAAGGGATAGAAGGGTGTCAATCAAATGGGTTTTGGAATTGACCAAACTGGCCTGATGGGCAACAACCCCAATATTTTCCCCTCCTAATATTTCTTTATAAGTTTCCCATTGAGCGGCTCCAGCGACGATTTGGGTTTGGGCGTTACACAGCAAAATATTGCCCAGTAAAAGAAAAAATAAAAATGTAATTTTGAACATGCCTTTCACAAAAAAAAATTGATTTGAATTTACCTCTGTTTATCGCCAGAAGGATGCGTTTTAACCCTAAGCATAAAGGTAGTGTTTCTGTTCAGATAATTAAAATTGCCAAGCTTGCTGTTGCGCTGGGGATGGCAATGATATTGATTGCTGTTGCAACAGGTAAAGGGTTGCAAAAGGAGATTCAGGATAAAACTGTGGCTTTTAACGGCCATTTGGTTGTTGCACCTTTCGAGAACAGTGAGTCTCAGATTTCTGTACTCCCCATGGCCAATGATTCTACCGTCCTCGATATGCTAAAAAATGAAGCGGGTGTGAAACAAGTCCAGCGGGTAGCACTAAAAGGGGGGCTTTTAAAAGCTGGAGATCAGTTTGAAGGTGTCATAATGAAAGGCGTATCTCAGGACTACCAATGGGAGGCATTGAAAAGTTTTATGGTTGAAGGAAACTTCCCTCAATTTCGAGATCAAGCGTCCAATGAAATATTACTTTCTCAACTCATTGCGCAACGCTTGTCAGTTGGAGTAGGAGATGAAGTCTCAGTCTATTTTCAAAATTCCCAAAATCAGCAATTACCCAATGTTAGAAAGTTCAAGATAGTGGGATTATTTTTGTCGGGTTTTCCAGATTTTGACGAAAATTTTGTTTTGGGAGATCTGCGGCACATTCAACGCATCAATAAATGGAGGAATAACGAAATTGGAGCTTATGAGGTATTTGCCACCGATCTTAAAACATCCATCAATGTAGGATCATCCATTTACCAAAAGCTGCCTTCGGATTTGGATGTCATTGAAATTACTCGCCAATATGCTAGCATTTTCCAATGGATTTCTCTTTTTGATTTCAATATACTGATCATCATCATCGTAATGATAGTGGTGGGGGTCATCAATATGTCCACTGCTTTATTGGTTTTGATTTTGGAACGTTCCAGTATGATTGGATTGTTTAAATCCTTGGGTGCAGGTAATCGTCTGATCCAAAAAATATTTCTTTACAATGGTGTTGCCATAATGAGTCAAGGATTATTTTGGGGAAATTTGATTGGAGTGATGTTCTTTTTGACGCAAAAATACTGGGGTTGGATTCGTTTGGATCCCGAAACTTATTACGTTAATATTGCTCCTGTATCCTTGGATTTTTTGGATGTGCTGTGGTTGAATTTTGGATTTTTGGTCGTGAGCAGTTTATTGCTTTGGATTCCTTCGATGATCATCAGTAATATTCGTCCAGCTCGAGTTTTACGATTTCGTTAGTTTATTTTCTTATTGCAAGGGATATGGTATCTTTGCATCGAAAGACACTTAATGAATTATTCCAAGAATATATTAGAAACCATTGGTAATACCCCTTTGGTACGACTCAATACAATCACTCAAGACATTCCGGCACTGGTTTTGGCGAAGATTGAAAGTTTTAACCCTGGTAATTCGGTCAAGGATCGAATGGCCTTAAAAATGGTGGAGGATGCCGAATCGGATGGTCGTCTAAAACCCGGAGGAGTGATCATTGAGGGAACTTCGGGAAATACAGGAATGGGCTTGGCCTTGGCTGCCATTGTTAAAGGATATCGCCTGATCTGTGTTTCTAATGACAAACAGTCCAAAGAGAAATTTGATGTATTGCGTGCGATGGGTGCTGAGGTAGTGGTTTGTCCCACTGCAGTGGCTCCAGAAGATCCTCGTTCCTACTATAGTGTATCCAAAAGATTGTCTGTGGAAACTCCCAACTCATGGTATGTGAATCAATATGATAATCCGTCCAACAGTGTGGCACATTACCAGCAAACGGGTCCTGAAATTTGGAGTCAAACAGATGGAAAAATCACCCATTTTGTCGTGGGTGTGGGTACAGGTGGAACAATCTCTGGTGTTGCCAAATTTCTAAAAGAGAAAAACCCAAACATTAAGATATGGGGAATCGATACTTATGGTTCTGTTTTTAAGAAGTACCATGAAACGGGAATCTTTGATGAAAATGAAATTTATCCCTACATCACAGAGGGAATAGGAGAAGATATTCTTCCAGAAAATGTAAATTTCAAACTGATCGACCAATTTGAAAAAGTCACTGATAAAGATGCTGCACTCTACACCCGCAAGTTAGCGCGTGAGGAAGGAATTTTTGCAGGTAATTCTTGTGGTGCAGCAGTAAAAGGTGTACTTCAGCTCAAGGATAAGTTTACCAAACACGACGTGGTAGTGGTTTTATTACACGACTCTGGGAGCCGATATATCGGAAAGATTTAT
>JAACDY010000066.1 GCA_009936675.1 Bacteroidota bacterium | reverse complement strand
GGTTTTGAGACCCAATTCATGTGCAATTTTGGGAATCAATTCATTGCCTTCTGTACAAGAAAAAGAACGCACCCACTGGGTGTGGGGTTGGATTATTTTCATCCGTCTTCTTATCTGTTCTTCTGTAATAATATCACCGGGCTTTTGCCCTTCTTCATAGGGACTGAAACACAAACCATGCATTCCCTTTTTCAATACTTTTTTAAACAAGACACTCAGTTCGTCTTGTGATTTGTTCTCGTGGTTAATTTCTGCTAGAGATAAAACTTTTTCTCTCCTGATAGACATCGTCTTGTCAAATTTAATTAACTTCTTTTTGAATTTCATTTCGTTGATCCAATTCGAATCGAATTTCTTTGGCACGTTCTTCTGTAATAGAATAATCGCTCATTACCCAAATGGCAAACAATGTTCCCAATATGGGGAGTCCGGTGAAGAACAATCTTAATCCAAAAATAGCCTCATCGCTCTGCGTTGGATTTCCGGATTCAAACCCTATCAAGGAAAAGATAACTCCTGTCAGACCTCCTGCAATCCCAAAACCGAATTTTACCATCCACCAGTAAATCGCTCCAAAAACTCCCTCTCTTCGTTTACCAGTATTTAGTTCGTCCAAATCAATTACATCCGCTGTCATGGACATCATCAGGGTAAATAAGCTTCCAATTCCGAAGGAAAAGAAGGGTAGAGCAAGCAAAAACATATAGGGTTCTCCGGGGATGAATAAAAACCATAGCATGATGTAGCCCAAAATGGATATGGATTGCGATAGAACAAAGGCCCTCTTTTTACCCAATTTCTTGGACATTACGGTTACGATTGGGATGACCAAAAATGTAGTTACCAAAGCCCCGACACACCCGAAAAGTGTTGGCCAAATCCAAGCGCCTTCTTTTCCCGTGACCCCATCAAAAAGATAATAGACAATGATAAAATAAGTGAATGCTGCTACAGTGTTGAATGCATTAAAAATGAGAAAAGTAGCAACACATAATTTTCGGAATGCCTTAATTTTGAATGCTTCACGGAAATTTATCACAAATATAGTGTGCAATCTTCCCATGATGTTTTTGAGAGTAATGTCGTCATATTGCTCATTAAGGGTAGATTTACTCTTGATGAATATGGCGGGAATCATTGCGAGGATCATACAAATACCTCCCACCCAAATTGCCAATTCTCTTACCGCTACATCACTTGTTGGAAACCATTCTTTGTCATCCATTGCAATCCAAAACCAAGGAGCAATTACCCATGCCCATTGTCCGATCCATTGTGCAACGGCCATGATGTTGGTTCGTTCATGAAAGTCATCACTCATTTCATAGCCCATCGCTACATAGGGAACACTGAAAATCGTTAGTCCCAAATAAAACACCAAAGAGGTTAAAAGAAAGTAGATAAAGTTGAATTCAACGCTGTTCTCTTTGAATAGTTGCCACATCACGACAAATGAAACACCCATGATCAAAGAGCCAATAAAAACATATTGTCTTCGTCGCCCCCATCTGGATTTGGTGTTATCCGAAATGAATCCCATAATGGGGTCAGTAATGGCATCGAAAAGTCTCGGCACTAGGGAAACTACTCCCCACATCCAACCAGGAAAGCCCAGTCCTTGGACCAAAACAACAATGAAAATACTTATTGCAGCGGGAAACATTTGATTGGCTAACATTCCAAAACCAAATGCAGCTTTTTGACCAAATGCTACTTTTTGTGTTTTTGTTGACATAATTTAGTTTTTTTGTTAATTATTCTCCCCACTTGTCTTACTCCTCTCGTTTGAAAGAATGGTATTTTTTCTTTACCACTTCAAAAGCGGCTTTTCTATTTCTATCAATATCCACAATGCCCCAATACTCCTCATTGGGAGTGCCGTCATAAGGGACTCCGCTGCTATTGGGTGCCCATCCTCCAACTTCTTGGGCATTGGGATTACCAGCTTTCCACCACTCATCGGAAAAGGAAAATAGAGTAACGCCAGAACCAATTTTTTGATGATCCATAATGGCTGATAAAATATTGTCAATTGCATCTGCTTGTGCTTGTTCATTAACCCCTTCTGCATAATTGTCTTTAGCTACACGCATAAAACTATCGGCACCTGCTTCCGACAAATACATTGGTTTTTGGCTAAGGGTCTTCCACTGAGGAAAAATGGTTTCGGGTTTGTCCCAACGGTAAACATTCATTCCCCATATATCAATATTAGGATTCATTGACAAAGCCAGAGAATCGGGTAATTCTCCATGTGCTGTAGCAACGGGGTGAGAGCTATCATTTTCATGAATTAAGTCGGTAGCTTTACGCAAGGTTTTGTACCAATTTTTTACATCTCCATCAAACCATTCGGGATGATAGTTATACTCGTTGCCCAACTCCCAAAATAAAATTGCATTGTGGCTTTTGAATCGTCTTACATAATCAATAAATGTCCCAGAAAGCATGTCGTTTTTTCCACCTTGATTGTACCCAAACCCTATGATCACTTTCATTCCTGCTTGGCTGATTTTATCCAAAACAGCCTCGTCGGTAATGGGTTCATATACTCTTATGGTGTTAATTCCCGCCT
>JAACDY010000065.1 GCA_009936675.1 Bacteroidota bacterium | reverse complement strand
TGGATCAAAGAAACCACGGCAGAAGTTTTTGGAGTGAGATTTTTGATTATGATACCATGGTCGAAGATTTACGGATTTATTTGGATCATCACGGATTGGATCAGGTGATTTTATTGGGACATTCCATGGGCGGTAAAACCGCTATGGGTTTTGCCCTAAAACATGGAGATCGTATCCAAAAATTGATCATTGCCGATATCGCTCCCAAGTATTACGCCCCTCACCACCAACAAATTTTGGCGGGACTCAGTTCCCTAAACTTTGAGGAGATCAGTTCCCGAAAGGCCGCTGCCGAGCATTTGGAAAATTATATCCCCGATGCGGGTACCCGTCAGTTTTTACTTAAAAACTTGTATTGGGTTTCCGACGGTCAATTGGGATTGCGTGTGAATATTGCGGTATTGAAAAATGCGGCCGAAGCCATAGGTGCTGACATCGAATCCCGAAATGCCTTCCCACAACCTACCCTTTTTCTCCATGGAGAACTTTCCAATTATATCAACCCTCAGACCGATAGGGAGTCCATATTGCAATATTTCCCCAAAGCGGAAATATTGGAAATTAAAGGAGCCGGACATTGGCTCCATGCCGAACAGCCGAAAATCTTTTTTGATACATTGATGCATTGGCTGATTTGAGAAGGTTGTATTTATATTTTCTACACATCAACCCTAAAATGTGATAAAATATAACAAAATGTTATGATGCTGGTTTGTCCCGTTATTTTTGCTCCGTTATGATCAAAGCCCATATTCGAAATGCCGTAAAGTCTGATGCCGCATCCATTTTATTTTTGATTCGTGAGTTGGCGATTTTTGAAAAAGAGCCAGAAGCGGTCATCGTTACACAGGCTCAAATTGAGAGAGATGGTTTTGGTGACCGTCCGCTGTTTGAATGTTTTGTGGCCGAGGTGGCCGATCAAGTGGTCGGTATGGCCCTCTACTATCCGCGATATTCCACTTGGAAAGGCCCCACTTTTCACCTGGAGGATTTGATCGTAACAGAGCCGATGAAGGGCAAGGGCATCAGTACCCAATTGTACAACGCCTTTTTAAATCATGCCCAAGAACTTGGGGTGGAGCGGGTCGAATGGGCCGTTCTGGATTGGAACCTACCGGCCATTAAGTTTTACCAAAAAAGCGGTGCCTCTGTCTTGGATGATTGGAGAACCGTTCAAATGGATAAACAAAGTATAGACAACTATATCTCAAAAATTAATTCATAAGAATGAAAGTATTCAAGTTTGGAGGAGCCTCGGTCAAAGATGCTGTAGGGGTAAAAAACATAGTGCGTGTATTACAACATATAGGTTTTAAGGACACTTTGATTGTGGTCTCGGCCATGGGTAAAACCACCAATGCCCTCGAGCAAGTGGTTCACTCTTTTTTTGAAAACAAACAGCAATATCCTCAGCATCTACAGAAGGTAAAGGAAAACCACCACCGTATTATTGAGGATTTGTTCGAGTCAGAAAATACCGAGATTAACCAAAAAGTAAATATCCTTTTTGATGGTGTTTTGAGCTTTCTGAACAATACCGATGTTGAAGAGTACAGTTTGATTTACGATCAAGTGGTGAGTGTGGGGGAGTTGGTTTCCACCACCATCATCAGTCATTATATGAATAAAGAGGGTATGGAAAACCATTGGTTGGATGCTCGTGAGTGCATCAAAACGGATGCCTATTTCCGTGATGCCAATTTGTATTGGACCGATACTGAAGCAGCCATTCAAACCAAAGTCAACGGAAAAAGCACTCTGATTTCACAAGGTTTTATCGGCAGTTCCTCCAACGGATTTACCACCACTCTAGGTAGAGAGGGATCCGACTATAGTGCTGCCATTTTTGCCTATGCTTTGGATGCCGAATCAGTGACGATTTGGAAAGATGTGCCAGGGGTATTAAACGGTGATCCCAGAAAGTTCAATGACACGGTACTGCTGCATCAAATCTCTTATCGAGAGGCCATCGAATTGGCTTTTTATGGAGCCTCTGTCATCCATCCCAAAACACTGCAACCGCTCCAACGCAAGGAAATCCCCCTATATGTAAAATCCTTCGAAAATCCCGATGATCTCGGTACTGCAGTTTCCAAGGGAAAAAACCTTGATCCACTGGTTCCTTGCTATATTGTCAAAAATGATCAAACCTTACTGAAGTTGTCTTCCAAGGACTTTTCTTTTATCATAGAGGAAAACATCAGTGAGATTTTTGCCCTATTGCACCAATACCAAATGCGGGTGGAGATGATCCAAAACTCGGCCATCAGTTTTTCCATTTGTATCTATAATAAATATAGTAAGTTGGAACCTTTGCTGGAAGCGTTAAAAACCAAATTTAAGGTCAAGGTCAATGACGGTGGTTCCCTCTACACAATTCGTCATTTTGACAAACCTGCGATCAATTTTATCAAAAATAAGGTGGGCGATATTCTTTTGGAACAAAGAACCCTCCATACCGCTCAGTTTGTGGTGAAGGAGAACGACTAAAAAAAGAGCTTTTTTACTTTCTCTACGATGGTGGTGGCAAGTTTGATATGACTTTCCCGGGTCCATCCCGCCACAGGAGGACTCAAAATCACACTGTCTGCGTCCATAAGATATTGGAGTGCCGGCGGTAAAACTTCTTGATTAAAAATGGAGGAGAAAGAGCGGGTTTCGTATTCCAAAACATCCAATCCAGCACCCATAATTTTTCGAGACTGAAGCCCATCGACCAAGTCCTCGGTAACCACAGCAGAACCCCGGGCAGTATTCAACAACCAAAAGGGGTGGGCCATGCTTGATATAAATTCTTTATCGATCAAACCCCGGGTCAGTTCGGTTTGTGGCATGTGAAGGCTGATGACTTCACACACGGCCAGTAGGGGTTTCCAATCCACTTGTTGGGCATATTGATCCCCTACATTTTCCAAAATGTCGTAGCAAAGGGTATTGACATCAAAACCTGAGATTCTTTTGGCAAAGCTTTTCCCGGTGTTTCCATAACCGATGATGCCTACAGTTCTGCCAGAGAGTTCCCAACCCCGATGGCCTTCGCGATCCCACTGACCGGATCGGATGGCGTCATGTCCGGCTTTGAGTCGGTTCATCAAAGACAAAAGCATGCCCAGGGCGTGTTCTCCCACGGCATTCCGATTGCCTTCGGGGGCGTTGATTAGATGAATGTTGCGGGAGGCTAAGGCTTCGGTGTCTATATTTTCCAGGCCAGCACCTACACGTCCAATGAACTTGAGGTTTTTTGCATGAGATAAAAAAGTTTCGTTTATGGGGTATTTGCTCCGGATGATGAGCCCGTCGTACTGATCCAATTTGGCCAAGATTTTATCTAGTGAGTCGGTATAGGCTGTATCGTTTTGAAATCCCAAGGCCTTTAGTCCCTCGATCAGGGCAGGGTGGTTTTCCTCTAGGTGTAAAACTTTCATGTACTGTGATTAAAAGCCCAAAAATATTTTGGCCATATAAAAGAAAAGGAAAATCCCAAAGATGTCATTGGCGGTGGTGATAAAAGGCCCGGTGGCGATGGCTGGGTCGATTCCTCTTTTATTGAGAATGATGGGAACAAAAGTGCCGATCAATGCAGCGATGATGATGACGCCCATCATAGAACCGGCGATGGTGAGGCTGATGCTGAGGTCTTGTTGGATGATTAAACCAAAAATAATAAGGATGAGGGCAAGGGCCAAACCGTTGATCAGGCTCAGTCCAATTTCCTTAAAAAGCAAGTTGACCAGTGATCCTTTGACGACATTGTTGGCCAAACCTTGAACGATGATGGCAGAGGATTGTACTCCAACATTTCCGGCCATGGCTGCGATCAGTGGGGTGTAGAAAAACAAGCTTCTGAGTTCGGGTAGTTCCATGACTTGCTCAAAGTCCTGAAGGATAAACACACTGCCCAGTCCGCCCAAAAGTCCGAGAAATAGCCACGGCAATCGGGCTTTGGTGAGGTCGAAAATTCCGTCATTGGCCTCTACGTCATTGGAAATACCCGCGGCCAATTGGTAGTCTTTTTCGGCTTCTTCTTTGATCAGATCGACGATATCATCGATGGTGATTCGCCCCATCAGTTGTTTTTTGCTGTTGACCACGGGGATGGCTTCCAGATCGTATTTGGACATGATGTCGGCCACTTCTTCTCCGGGTTGATCCACGGTAACATAATCCACTTTTGGGATGTAGATGTCTTTAACGATGGCTCTGGAGTTGGCGGTAATGAGGTCTTTTAGGGAAAGCCGCCCTTTGAGGACATTCTTTTCATCGACTACATAGATGGAGTGAACCCGGGTCACTTCCTCTGCTTGGGCGCGCATGGTATTGAGGCATTTGAGTACGCTGAGTCCTTCCTCTACCTTTACCAATTCTTTGGCCATCAAGCCTCCTGCAGTATCTTCGTCATAGGTGAGTAGTTCGCGTATGTCTTCCAAATGCTCGGTGTCAGAGATTTGTGACATGACCCGTTCTTGTCGTTCTTCGGGCAGTTCGGCAATTAGGTCAGCGGCATCGTCAGTATCCAGTTCTTCGATTTCCTCTGCAATTTCTTTTGCGGAAAGCTTTTCCAAAATTCCTTCACGAATGTCTTCATCGACTTCGGCCAGGGCGTCGGCTGTTTTATCGCTGTCCAGTAGTTTGACCAAATAAGTCGCTTGATCGGTGGAAAGTTCGTCAATGATCTCAGCAATATCGGCGTAGTGAAGGTCTCTGAGAGTTTTTTGTAGTTTTTGGTCTGCGCCATTATCGATCAACTCCTCGATGAACTTTATCCCGTTTTTGTTGATTTCAAATTTTGGCATTTCCCACTTTTTTAGTCAGTTCTATGAATTGTACTGCGGATAATTTTTCGGGCCGCAGGTCAAAGATACTATCTTCTAAAATAAGTTTGGGAATGTTCAGGCTTTTAAGGCTGTTTCTCAAGGTCTTTCGGCGTTGCTGAAAACTGGTTTTGACAACTTTAAAAAGTAATTTTTCATCGAAATCGACGATTAAATCTTCCTTTCTCTGAAGAGAGAGCACCCCCGAATCTACTTTTGGTGGTGGGGAAAATACTCCTGGTGGCACACTAAAATGATATTGGGTGTGGAAATAGGTTTGACACAAAACAGAGAGTATGCCATAGGCTTTGGTACCAGGCTTTTCGCAGATTCTTTGGGCGACTTCTTTTTGAAACATTCCACAGAAAAAAGGGACGTATTGACGGTACTCCAAGGCTCTAAAAACGATTTGACTGGAAATATTGTAGGGAAAATTACCAATGATGGAGAAGTTTTGGCCTTCATAAACTTTTGAAAGATCCATTTTGAGAAAATCCTCGCTGAGGATGTTTTTTTGGAACTCAGGATATTTCTGGTTGAGGTAGGCTACAGACTCGATATCGATTTCAACGAGTTTTAAGTTTTGGGAGTAAGGGATTAAAAATTGGGTAAGTACTCCCGTGCCAGGACCGATCTCTAAAATATTTTCACAAAATTGATCTTGAAGTAAATCCGCTATTTTCTGAGCAATATTTAAATCATTCAAAAAATGTTGTCCTAATTTCTTCTTAGGAGATACGGGTCTCATCAGTATTGTTTTATGATTTCGAGTTGACTGCTAAAATGGAGTACAGCTTCCCCAAAAGTTAGTCTGATTTGCTCTTTTAAGATTTGGTCTTCGTTTTTTAAAAAATTTTGGAGTGTTTGCTGATCTGAGATTTGATACTGAAGGGCATAGACAGCACCCTCGCTAGGGGCGTTGGAGTTCAGTTTTAGGATGGAGGTGTTGTTTATTCTTTCAGATTTAGATATTTGATCGAGTTGGAGATCAACCCATTCAACCCATTGTTTTTCGACCTCTGGAGCCACATTGCAAGTGACATTATAGACTATCATCGATCAGCTGATTGTGTCAAAACCAGTATAGGGAACCAATGCTTTTGGGATGTTGATTCCAGTAGTGGTTTGGTTGTTTTCTAGCAGTCCTGCTAGCACGCGAGGTAGGGCCAGTGAGCTGCCGTTGAGGGTGTGTACCGCTTGTTTTTTTCCGTTTTTGTCTTTGTACCGCAGTTGCAAACGCTCGGACTGAAAGCTGTTAAAAGTCGAGACAGAGCTGATCTCCAGCCATCTTTTTTGTGCCGTGGAGTAAACTTCAAAATCAAAGGTCAATGCCGCAGTAAACCCAAGGTCACCCCCGCATAGTTTTAAAATGCGATAGGGGAGTTCCAATTCTTCTAAAATACCTTTGACGTGATCTACCATTTGATCCAATGCTGCCCTGGAATTTTGGGGTTCTTCCAGCCTTACGATTTCTACTTTATCGAATTGGTGCAGTCGATTGAGTCCCCTAACGTTGGCACCATAGCTTCCCGCTTCTCTTCGAAAACAGGGGGTATAACCGGTCAGACAAATGGGCAAATCTTTGGCCTCCAGCAGTTGGTTCCTAAAAAGGTTGGTCAAAGGCACTTCGGCTGTGGGGATGAGGTATAGTCCGTCTTCGGGAACGTGGTACATCTGTCCCTCTTTGTCGGGCAATTGTCCGGTTCCGAATCCTGAATCTTCGTTGACTAGGTGAGGTACCTGAAATTCGGTATAACCTGCAGCGGTGTTTTTATCCAAGAAATATTGAATCAGTGCTCGCTGGAGTTTGGCACCTTTTCCTTTATAAACGGGGAATCCAGCACCGGTGATTTTGCTGCCCAAGTCAAAATCGATCAAATCGTATTGGGTGGCCAATTCCCAGTGTGGAAGGGCATTTTCCTCTAAATCGGGTATGCTTCCCGCACTAAAAATTTCTTCATTGTCTTGCTCCGAGCTTCCGGAAGGTACACTTTCGTCGGGTACATTGGGAATTTGAGTTCTAAGGGACAAAAGGGCTACTTCAACACTTTGGAGCTCTTCTTGAAGAGCTTTTCCAGCGGTTTTTAGATCGGCTGTTTGTCCTTTTAATGCATTGGCTTTTTCTGTTTGTCCTGATTTAAAAAGGGTTCCAATTTCTTTGGCCAGTTGATTGCTTTTGGAAAGGGTTTCGTCCAATTGACTTTGAATTGTCCTTCTTTTTTGATCTGTTTCAAGCAATTGATCTACGAGTTCCGGCTGTGGAAAATTTCTTTTGGCTAACCCCTCTTTGATTTTTTCGGGTTGTTCTCTCAGGTATGCAAGCGGTAACATGTGATTGTTTTTTCGGTGCAAAGGTAGAAGAAACCAATGGATTAATTCAAATTTAAAGGTAATTTGGAATTAATTTTTGACAGCTTTTTTGGTCTGTATTCAGTTGGTTCTTCAATGCGTCCAAAGAATCAAATTTCTGTTCGTCTCTGATTTTCTCCAAAAGGTTGATACGGATCTTTTTGCCATACAGATTTCCTTTGAAATCAAAAAAATAGGTTTCGATTCTTGTTTTCTTTCCCGAAATAGTGGGACGCTTTCCAACATTCATCATTCCAAAGTATTTCTTACCATCCAGACTGCTTTGTACAAGATAAACCCCATTTTGTGGTTTGAGTTTGTAATCCTCTTCAATTTCTAGATTGGCAGTAGGGTATCCCATTTCCCTTCCGATTTTGTCACCTTCTACAACAAGCCCATTGAGGGAAAAAGGTCTTCCTAAAAACTGATTGGCTTTTTTGATTTCTCCCGATGTGATGGCGTTTCTTATTTTAGTGGAACTTACGGCTATGGATTCAATATCTTGAGCAGGAATTTCTTCTACGGTAAAGTTGTAATCCAAACCGAAGTGTTTTAAATCTTCCACGGTTGCCTCTCGGTTTCTTCCAAAGCGGTGGTCATAGCCAATAATTAGTTTGGAAATGCTAAGCCCATTGACCAAAATATTTCTGGTGTACTCTATGGCGGTCATTCTGGAAAATTCAGGAGTAAAAGGTTGAATGATCAAAACTTCAATACCCAGTTGTTCCAATAGTTTTGTTTTTTCCTCCAAGGTATCGATCATTTTGAGTTGGGTTTCTTTTTGTAAAACCATCCTCGGATGCGGGAAAAAGGTCAGTACAACGGCACATAAATCTTCTTTTGTGGCTTTTTTTACCAAATTGCGAATGATTTTTTGATGCCCAATATGGATGCCGTCAAAAGTTCCAATGGTCAGGATAGCAGGTTTTTGAGGACGATAATTTGAAATATTATGGATGACCTCCATCTAAAAATTTTGATTTTTATCAAAAGTACATCTAAAATGCGTCTGGTTTCCTATTCTTTTTTTTAAATTATGAATCTAAAAAATCAATTTTGACATTATATCGAATTTGTCTTTATTTACTTTTTACACTATTTATTGGTTTGTCGGGTGTCCATGCACAGCAATTTTGGTCATTGGTTTCAGATGATCCCATAGGACATTTACCCATTTCGGATGATAAGGGGCGCTTTGTGATGGATTTAGATGCGGATGCTTTTCAAAATACATTGATCCCTTCCAAGGGGATCAATTTTATGGCAGGAAAAGACCAATTGGAAATGGTTTTACCCAACGAATGGGGGAAAGAGGAGGTTTTTGAGCTAAAAAACGCAGCGGTGTTATCTGCTGACTTGCAAGCTGCATTTCCCGAGATCAGAACTTTTGTTGGAAGAAGTAAAGAACGCCCAGATGTTCATATCAGACTTTCCCACACGCCCATAGGAATCAATGCTTGGATACGATATCCCAACGGAGAAAGTAGATTTTTACAGCCTCTAGGGGAGCGAAAAAATCGTTATCTGTCTTATGAGCGATCAGCGGAAACCACTTTAGGAAAATTCGAATGCACGACTTCTCTAGCAAACAATTGGAGAGATTTAAGCTTGTCTAATACCGACCGTAAAAGTTTTAGAAAAGCGAATTCGGGTGTCATCAAAACATTTAGACTGGCCATTTCAACCACAGGGGGCTATACCTCTTTTTGGGGAGACGATGATCCCTCCAATGGAACCAATAAGGAGGATGCCTATGCGGCTGTGGTCAGTACCATCAATCGCGTTAATGAAATTTTTGAAACAGAATTGGGCATACACTTGGAACTGGTTACAGGAATCGATTTAATCTTCCCCAACGTCGACACTGACCCCTACGATAATGATTTAAACTCAGAGGTTCAAAAGGTTTTAGACGATGAATTTGGCGCTGAGAATTATGATATAGGCCATCTGTTTGCTTATGCCAGAAGCGGAGGAAACGGCAATGCTGGTTCTGTGGGGAATGTTTGCCAAAATGGTATCAAAGGAGGAGCTTTTAGCGCACATTCTTTTCAGGGTACTGCAAATGACCCTTTTCTGAATGATCACTTTGACATAGACTATGTGACCCATGAAATGGGGCATCAATTTGGAGCTTTTCATACTTTTTCTCACCAAAACGAGTTTGAAGGTTTCAATTCAGAACCAGGAAGTGGTTCGACCATTATGGGATATGCTGGGCTTGTTGGTTTTGACAATGTTCAATTCCATAGTGACCCTTATTTTCATTACAACAGCATACATAACATCAACGAGTATATCGACTTAAAATCCTGTTATCTATCGGCCACCAATGAAAATCAAATCCCCACTGTCTCTGCCGATCGGGATTATACCTTACCTATTGGAACGGCCTATGAACTCAAAGCTACGGGTAGTGATCCCGACGGGGATACGTTGTATTATTGTTGGGAGCAATTGGATTCAGGTCAGGTGGATGCTTCCAATTTTGGACCTTACAATCACTTAGGGGCTCAGGCAAGATCCCTGCCGCCTTCCGTCAGCCCCATCAGAACCGTTCCACAAATGGATGCAGTTTTGGAAGGGAATTTGACAATGGAAAACCCACAAACAGGAGGTCAATGGGAAACCGTGTCTTTGGTCGATAGAACAATGACTTGGGCAGTAACGGCAAGAGATCGTTATCCCGCATCCGCAGGTGCTGAAGGGAGAATGGCTTTTGATATCAAAGCCCTTAAAATCATTTCCGATGCAGGACCTTTTAAAGTCAGTTCACAAAATCAAGAAGGTATTCTTTGGGAAGCGGGATCCAAACAAACTTTGACTTGGGAGGTTGCACAAACCGATCAGGCGCCCATCAATACAAAATTTGTCTCGGTATTTTTATCCACAGACGGAGGAGATACTTTCGAAACACCCTTGCTTTCCTCTACACCCAACGATGGCGTTGAGTTAATAACTGTTCCAGGGGGAATCACTTCTGACCAGATCAGGATCAAAATTGTACCCGACAACTCCATTTATTTTGCTGTCAACGCCTACGACATCGAAATCACCCCGGCTCCTTTTGTATTGACATTTGACCGTTTTGAGCAAGAGGTTTGTCAAGACGACGTGACTTTCGCTTTTGATTTTGAGACTTTTTCGGATACTGACGAAAGTGTAAGCTTGAGTTTCAGCGAACTTCCTTCCGCCCTTTCTGCTCAGTTTTCCAAATCTCAGCTGACAGACTCAGACTCTTCCGGAATCATAAATATTTCGGGTTTTGAAAATCTTCCTACTCAGGATTTGTTCTTGACTTTAAGGGCAGTAGGACAGACCCTGACCCGTTCGATTGATTTGGAGGGGAAAATCAGAAAAGATGACTTTCAAGGAATTCAACTTTTGGCTCCTGCCAATTCTGAACAAGAACAGAGCCGAACCGTAAGTTTGAGTTGGACCGCACTGCAAAACGCCGACCAATACAGGGTTGAAGTTTCCGATTCGGAAACCTTTTCGAGTTTAACCCTTTCCAAAACTATCGAATCCTCCTCTACCGCCATAGAAGGTTTGTATTTTTCAACTGCTTATTTTTGGAGGGTGAAGCCCATCAATGCTTGTGGTGAGGGAGCCTATTCCGAAGTGGGAAGCTTTAGTACTTATTCGGTCAATTGCAATACTTATGCTGCGAGTGGTTTGCCGACTCGAATCGTTGATGCGAGAGGTAGTTTTCCCGGAACCACGGGGGTAAATTTAGACATATACGATCAGGCAGTGATCGAAGATCTCAATGTTAATGTGACCATAGATCACAGCTATATTGAAGATATATCAATTTACTTGGTCGCTCCAGATAACACCAAAGTTAAATTGGCTCAAAATCTCGGTGATGATCAGGAGGATTACATAGAAACGGCCTTTGATCAAGAGGCCACCGCACCCATTGTTTTTGCATTACCACCTTATACAGGAAGGTATCGACCCCAAGGAGACTTATCAGTCTTTAACGGAAAAAACCTTAAAGGCAGATGGAGACTTGAGGTAGAAGATCGGTTTGATGATCTTATCTTAGGTTTTGTGAACGCTTTTTCGATCAGTGTTTGTTTCAAAGGTTCGGTTGTTTCGGATTCAGACAATGATGGGGTGCCGGATACCTTGGACAATTGCCCGACGATTTCCAATGCAGATCAATCTGACTCTAACGAGGACGGTTTGGGAGATGTTTGTGATCTCTATTCCAACGATAATTTTAGTTTAAAAAAGTCAAATCCCACTTGTATTGGTAAAAACAATGGCACCATTTCCATTTCAGCCGTCGCTCAATTCGATTATCAACTCAACATCAGTGGACCCAATGGTTTTGAAAAGGCAGAATCATTTACTCATGAAAGTGAAATAAAGATTCCCAATCTGGCCAAGGGGGATTATTCAATATGCATCAGCTCTCCCAACAATACCGATTTTGAAAGCTGTTATACTACATCATTGTTAGATCCTGATCCTTTGAGTTTAGTCACTCAACTCAATGCAAAAGATTTATCGGTAACGGTTGATTTATCAGGGGCAGAAAATTATAGACTTCGTCTCAATGGTAATAATTACACCTATAAAACGGGAAGGCATCATTTGGCCCTTCGGGCGGGATTGAACACCTTGGAGGTTACTACAGATTTGAGTTGTCAGGGAAGTCTGGTGAAAGAAATATATGTAGCAGAGGATTCGAATATTTATCCCAATCCTGCGTCAGAAACTGTTCATGTTGATGTTGGAGGAGCTGCCATGCAAGCGGAAATTTTATTTTTTAATTTAGAGGGTGATCTTTTGTATCACAAAGAAGTTGTCCTTAATCCATTCAATAGAAGCTGTCCAATTCCAGTAGATTATTATCCTCCCGGGGTGTATTTGATTCGTGTGATTTCGGGCGAGAGAATAGAAAATTTTAAACTCTTAAAGCGTTAATGAAAAGGTATTTGTTTTTGTTTTTATTGATGTTGATGGCTTGTAAGAAAGAGGTCATTCCCGATCCCGAAGCTGCACTTTTGATCGCCCCTGAGAACAATGATAATTGCAACACGGCTGTTGTGGTGAGCGATCAGCAGAGCCAAGTAAATTTTGTGTGGCAAGAGGCTGCCCATACAGACGAATACGAGTTGGTGGTCAGAGACATTTTAACCAATGTGGATCAAAAAAAACGAAGCATACGACTTTTTTCAAGTATGGTGTTGGATCGTGGCAAACAATATTCTTGGTGGATCAATTCCAAATCTGAACAGACAGAAAACGTCACCCAAAGCAAAGTTTGGACTTTTTATCTGGAGGGGCTTTCCATCAGCAGCCACTTCCCTTTTCCAGCAAAGCTGCTAAGTCCAGAAAACAATGAACAAATCAGTCTAGAGAATGGAGCTTTCACACTGAGATGGGAGGCGGTCGATTTGGACAACGATATAGAGAGTTATGATGTTTATTTGGGAGCAGATCCCGATGATTTGAATTTGGCTGCAAAGGGTTTAACAACGACCACTGTCTCTGTCGAGTTGATCCCAGATCGTTATTACTATTGGAAGGTCACTGCCAAAGATCAGCAGGGAAATCTTTCTCACTCGACGGTAGGGGTTTTTAGGACATCTCCTTAGGAGGTTTGGTGTTGAATTTATTCATAGTTCTGTCCAGACCCATTTGGGTAAAGGAAAGGACAATATCGCTGCATTTCGGAAGTGTTTTGGTCACCTTCTCAGCTTCTTTTTCAGTGAATTTGCCCAAAACAAAATCAACCTGATTGAATGTTTTTTCTTCACTTTTGATACCAAACCGCAGCCTTGGGTAATGTGGAGTGTTGAGTTGGGATTCTATGTCTTTTAGGCCATTGTGACCACCGTCACTGCCATTGCCTTTCAGTCGTAACAATGAAAAGGGGAGGTGAAGATCGTCTGTGATGATGAGAATGTTTTCAAGGGCTATGTTTTCCTTTAAAGTCCAATACCTGACCGATTTACCACTGCGGTTCATAAAGGTTGAAGGTTTGAGTAGAATAATTTTTTTGCCTTTGTGGTTAAAGCTTCCCATTGCTCCCAATTTGAGATCTGTCATTTGAACCTCATACTTTTCGGCCATAAAATCAACGACCTCAAAACCGATATTGTGCCGGGTTTTATGATATTCATTACCTGTATTTCCCAAACCTACAATCAAGTATTTAGTCATGTCAATGGGTTTTGATTTGCCAAAAAGCCACCTGAATAGCATATTGTAAAATTAAAAAAAGCATCTCAAGAGGAGATGCTTTTTTGAATAATTGATCGAAGTTGTTTATTCTTCTCCAGAGCTGCTGTCGCCCTCCGCAGTAGCTTCTGCTCCTTCTTCTGTAGCATCTCCTTCTAATGCTACTTCTTCTTCAATACTCATAGAAGCTCTAGAGGTTCGCACTTTACATACTACTGTATTGTCGGGATGGAGGATGATGAAATTTTCACTTTCCAAATCGACAATTGAAATTTTATCTCCCAATTTGAGTGAAGAAATATCAACATTGATTAAATCGGGTAAATCTTTGGGCAAGGCTCTAACCTTGAGTTTGCGTTTACTTACAACTAAGGTACCTCCCTCAAGCATCACTCCGGGGGCAGAGCCCTCTATGACAACGGGTATTTCCATATTCACCTCTTTGTCGTCGGAAAGTTGAAAGAAATCAACATGTAAAATTTTGTCACTTACAGGGTGAAACTGAATGTCCTGAAGAATGGCATTGATTTTTTGATCTCCATTGATGTCAAGAACGACAGTGTGGGCATTGGGGGTGTAAACTAATTTGCTGAAATCAAGTTCATTTGCGGAAAAATGGAGTGGGTTTTCACCGCCATATAATACGCAGGGAACTTTATCAGCATTACGTAAGGCCTTGGTCGCAACCTTGCCTACGCTTTCTCTTTTGGATCCTTTGATAGTAATCGATTTCATGAAATTGTTTTTACATTACAAATTTTGAACTTATTGACTGATTGTAATGAACGTTTTTCATCACTTCAGCGAATAATGGGGCGCAAGATAACACTTTTACTTTAGGGTGGCTAACTTTTGCAGGGATAGAATCGGTAACAATTAATTCTTCGAGTTGTGAGCCTTCAATTTTTTCATAGGCATTGCCAGAAAGCAGGGCATGTGTGCAGATTGCACGAACAGAAACAGCACCTCGTTCCTTCATCAAATCAGCGGCTTTGGTCAGTGTTCCGGCCGTGTCAACCATATCGTCTACCAAGATTACATTTTTACCTTCAACGTTTCCAATGAGCTCCATATGCGAAATGATATTGGCCTTTTCTCTTTGTTTGTAACAAATGACCACATCACTACTGAGGAATTTGGAATAGGCATAAGCACGTTTGGAACCCCCCATGTCGGGAGAGGCAATTGTCAAATCGGATAGATTGAGTGAATTGATATAGGGCAGGAAAATGGTGGAGGCAAACAGATGATCCACAGGTTTTTCAAAAAATCCTTGGATTTGATCGGCGTGCAAGTCCATAGTGATGATGCGTGTCGCTCCAGCCGATTCTAAAAGTTTTGCAATCAATTTGGCTCCTATAGGTACTCTGGGTTTGTCTTTTCGGTCTTGTCTTGCCCAACCAAAATAGGGCATCACTGCGGTGATGTGGCGTGCCGAAGCGCGTTTTGCAGCGTCGAGCATCAACAGCATCTCCATCAAGTTTTCGGAAGAGGGGTGGGTAGAACCGACGATAAATATACGAGCACCACGAACGGACTCTTCAAAGGAAGGTTGAAACTCCCCGTCGCTATAACGTGAAAAGTTAACATTTCCAATCTCAATTCCAAAGTGCTCGGCGATTACTTTACCTAGGGCTGCACTTTGAGTACAAGCAAAAATTTTTGCGGGAGTTTCCATAAAAAATAGTTATCGACAAATTTAAAAATAAATTAATGCATCACCTTATTGAAAATTTTAAATTGGTGGCTAAAAATTTTATTATTTTTGTGCCCTACTTTGAACAAAAATCAAAATGCCTCGGTGGCGGAACTGGTAGACGCGCTGGATTCAAAATCCAGTTCTTTCGGGAGTGTGG
>JAACDY010000064.1 GCA_009936675.1 Bacteroidota bacterium | reverse complement strand
TCACAAGCTCGGGCAATTTTCTCACCCACTACAGAGCCCATTGATCCGCCAATAAAAGAAAAATCCATACAGGCAATGACCAAATCTCTACCTTTTGATTTTCCCACCGCTGTTCTTATGGCATCATTTAAACCTGTTTTCTTTTGTGCGTCTTTTAAACGATCAACATATTTTTTAGAATCTTGAAAATTGAGAAAGTCTTTTGATTTTATTTTTTCATCCAATTCCTTGAAGTGGTTGTCGTCAAACAAAATCTCAAAATACTCTTTGCTTCCGATGTGAACGTGATAATCGTCCTCCGGGGACACATAAAAATTGGAGGCCAATTCCTGCGTTTCTATGATTTTTCCTGTTGGAGTTTTGTACCAAAGCCCCTTGGGAATATCTTTTTTCTCTTCAGTTTTGGTCTGTATGCCCTTTTCGCTTCTTTTGAACCAGCTCATAGAGGGGAAATTTAGTTCCTAAAATTTTAATCAGTCAAGGGTGTTGACATTATTTAAATCTTCGAAGGCCTTAATCAGTCGAGTTTTGAAAGTTTCTTCTCCCTTTCTTAACCATTTTCTAGGATCGTAATGTTTTTTGTTGGGAACGTCTGCTCCATCGGGATTTCCGATTTGTGTTCTCAGGTAATCAATATTGTCGACCATATAATCGCGAATGCCCTCAGTAAAGGCAAACTGCAAGTCAGTGTCGATATTCATTTTAATGACCCCATAACCAATGGCTTCGGTTATTTCTTCATTGGTAGAGCCAGATCCTCCGTGGAAGACAAAATCTACGCTGTTGTCTGGGACTCCAAATTTTTGGGAAATAAATTCTTGAGAATTCTTTAAAATTTTTGGAGTCAATTTAACATTACCGGGTTTGTACACACCATGAACATTACCGAATGCAGCTGCTACGGTAAATCGAGGACTTATTTTGCTCAATTCTTCATAAGCGTAGGCGACTTCTTCGGGTTGTGTATATAACTTTGAAACATCAATATCGGTATTGTCCACGCCATCTTCTTCTCCACCTGTCACACCCAATTCAATTTCTAGGGTCATTCCCATTTTTTCCATACGGGCGAGATAATTTTTACATACTTCGATGTTTTCCTCTAGAGGTTCCTCGGAGAGGTCTAACATATGTGAACTGTATAGAGGTTTGCCTGTTTGTCGGTAAAAAATTTCTCCTGCATCGAGTAATCCATCGATCCATGGCAACAAGTTTTTGGCACAATGGTCAGTGTGTAATATAACAGATGCGCCATAGTGTTTGGCCAACTCGTGGACGTGTTTGGCTCCAGCAATTCCACCGGCGATCGCCGCTTTTTGATTTTCGTTAGAAAGCCCTTTTCCAGCCATAAACTGCGAGCCTCCATTTGAAAATTGAATGATTACGGGACTGTTTAATTCAGCAGCAGTTTCTATGACTGCATTTACTGAGTTGCTCCCTACAACATTGACTGCGGGTAGGGCAAAAGATTTTTGTTTTGCAAATTGGAATAAATCCTGTACTTGACTTCCTGTCAGTACTCCTTTTGGAAAGTTTTGGTTCATCAATAATTGGTTTACGACAACAAAAGTATCAAACTTTTTGAGTTTAAAATGGATAATTTATCCCAATATTAAAAACAGCATTACTAATGGCATAATCTCCTTGCCATCTAGAGGATTGTGGAAGGGAGGGGTTATAAGTTTTCAAGCCAGTATCCAAGCGAAAAACAAAGAAATCGAAGTCATAACGCAACCCAAAACCGGTACCAATGGCAATCTCACTCAAATCTTTAAAACCATCAAAACGATAATCCGGGTCAGTGACATTGTCCGAGACATTCCAGATGTTTCCTGCATCGACAAAAAAAGCGCCATTCATTTTACCGATCAAGGGAAATCGATATTCCAAATTAAATGTCAGTTTTAAATTGGCTTCATTAAATTAATTGAGGTTATTGCTACTTCCTGGGCCTAATTTATAGGCCCTCCAACCACGGTTATCGTTGGAACCCCCAGAGAAATAGGATCTGGTAAAAGGGATGCTATTGGCATTGCCATAGGGGATCGCAACCCCTCCAAAAGCTCGGAATGCCAAAACCGTACTGGCAGACAATTGCCAGTGTTTGATGTAATTCAATTCTGTTTTGAAATATTGTGAAGGGGTAACCCCTGCAATTTCATATTGATCGTTTTCATTTTTTGGGGTATTGGTCGATTTTATGATTTGGTTGAGTAGCGTTCCCACCATACTGAGTTTCCACTGCAATTGAAAAAATGATTCATCCAATATGTTTTGTTGACTGTTGTAGTTTAACAAAAAAGAAGAGCCAAAAATCAGGTTGTTGGTAGTCAATCGGGTTTGTCGTTCTCTGATCAGATTGACTTCTTGATATTTGGAGTTTTGTTCTGTTAGGGCGGTTTGATTGTTGCGCACTTCTGAAATAAAATTGTTGGCGCCTGTGGGAATTTTCAGATTTCCATCCAGGTCAATGATTTCAGGATTGGTGTTGTAGGATTGTGCAATATCGTTGAGTTTATCGTAGGAATTTCTGTAAACATTAAAATAATTATTGACGTTTTGGTTGTTGATGAATTCTAAATCAATGATCTTCAGATTGAGTTTAGCCATAGGATTGGGCTGCCAATTCAATTGATAACCGGCGCCAAAGTATTGCTTATCTAATCCGATATTTTGTTGAAGGGTAGCGCTAAAAGTAACATCTGTAGCGGGATTCATTGTTTTGGGAATGATGTGTTCAACGTCTATCGGAAATAGAATACTGGGGAACCTCAGTTTAATATCTGCTCCCAACTCGTAAAGGTTGAACAATTGTTGGTCGATAGAGGCGATGTCACTGGAAGATCCGAAGGTGTTTTTTACCCCTAATTCTAGAATTTCTGCTCCCCTAAAGATATTTCTAATACCAAAGTAACTTCCGATCGAAAAACCAAAATCTTGGATATTGGAATGTGATAGATCCAAGTCAAAACCCATTGAAAAACGCTCTTTAGGGTTAAGAAAAATATTGGCTGCCAAATCAGGGTGGTTTTTGTCAATCAAGCTATAAGTGATACTGGGGTACTTAAAATTCCGAAGGTTGGAGATGTAACGATAGGTTTGTGCTCTTTCCAAATCACTGTATGCTTCCCCTTTTTTGATAAAGATGACTTCCTCCAAAGCCTTGGGCTTGTATTTTAATTTCCCTTTAAAATAGATGGTAAAATCATTGTGATTGATACTGTCTATATAGCTAGACAGTTGTCCCAATTGTCCTGGCGTATCGACATATACATTGATTTTTGAGACAGGGTGTATGCGGTAAGGGACATTTCTCAAGGTGTCATTTTCTCTTTTTTGAAGATCAGCAATTTCGACTACCACAGGGATTTTGGTATCCATTCCGCTGCTGTCGATTGCCGCTGTAAACTGAATGCTGTTCTGCTGAAAATTGTAAACCCCCCTGTTTCTGAAAAAATTAATCAAGCGCGATCGCTCGGCTTCAAATCGATCGATTTCAAAAGGATATCCCTTTTGGATTAGGCGTTCTGCAAGAGCGGATTCGTAAAGGGAATCCAGTGCAGGAGAATTTATTTTTTTACTTACAGAGTCAATGGTATATTGTTCTCCGGTCTCGATAAAATATGAGATATTGGCCTTATGGTCAGCTCCCAATGTGTTTTTTGACATCACTTCTGTATCAAAATACCCCCTGTTTTTGTAAAACTGTTGTAAGCGATTGATGCTTTTTCGGATGGAGGTGCTGTCCAGAAAAACAGGTGCCTCTCCACTTTTTTTAAGCCAATTGTTGAAGTTGGACTTGTATCTGCCCAATTCCTTTACTTGTTTGGGAGAGAGCCAGTTGTCCAACCTCTTTTTTCTTTTTTTCTTTTTGTAGAGCCAATGGTTGAAAACAGAATCGGGATTGGATCCTGCCATAGAGTAGAGATTTCTTTTAAATGGAATCCCCAGGATTTTCCTATTGGGTTGATCCACCAACAAAAATCTGATGGGGTCGTTGGTTAATTCTTTTTTGTTTTTGAAAATCGTATTCTTTTCCAACAAGTAACGATCCCCTACAATTTTTTTGGCACCAGCACATCCACTAAGTGTCATTAACAAGATAAAGATTATCGCTAACTTTGATGGCATGATGTTTCCCATGGGAAGAATATTCGTTAAAATTACGTTTTTTGGATGTTAAGCAAAAATCAACAGAAAAATATCCGTCAATTATCTCGCAAAAAACACCGACAAGAAAGTGGTTTATTTGTTGCCGAGGGTGAAAAGTTGGTGCATGAGCTCCTAAATTCAGGTTGGAAAGCTGATCAAATCTATTCCACTGAGCCTCTCCAACAAACGCCCTATACCTTGGTTCACTTATCTGAGATGAAAAAAATATCTCATCTGTCATCACCCAGTCCCATTTTGGGGGTCTTTCATCTCCCTCACTATGATTCTAGTGCAGTAAACCATCAAGAATTTTCACTTGTATTGGACAATATTGCCGATCCGGGTAATTTGGGAACCATCATAAGGTTGTGTGATTGGTTTGGGATCAAAAATATTTTTTGCAGTTCCAATAGCGTGGATTGTTTTAATCCCAAGGTAGTTCAATCTACTATGGGCTCCATCGCAAGAGTCCGTTGCCACTATGTCGATCTCCATACTTTGATAGAGGATTGCGATGCCAAGGTTTTTGCAGCCACACTCGACGGTAGTTCTCATTATAAGGAGTCTTTTCCAAGTCAAGGACTATTGGTGATGGGGAGTGAATCTCACGGGATAAGTGAGGCATTACTGGAGAAGATCGACCACCGAATTACCATTCCTTCTTTTGGTGGGCGTGGAGGAGCCGAGAGCCTCAACGTAGCCACAGCGACAGCCATTTTGTTGGGTGAGATATTCCGCCCTTGAGTAAAGGAAGATTATTCGAAAGTAAGGTTGATGGCGAACCCTCTACTGACCATTTTGGAAATACCACCTGTCCATGGACTGTCTGCAGGATTATTTACACTGTCGGGAATCAATTCGTTTTGCATGGAAAATAATCCTCTGATGGAAGGAGAAAATTTAAAATAGAACAAATAAAAATCAAACCCCAATCCTATTTCATAATTTAAATTTCGAGGCTCAGTTCTGAAAACATTGCTAAAATTATCGTCAATGTTCTTATGGTTACTCGACAGATTGAAATCTGTCGAAATACCTGCCAACACAAAGGGCCTGTAATTATTAATGCGGGCAGCACTGAATTTAATTATTAATGGAAGGTGAATGTAGGTCGATTTCACCTCTCTTAAACGATCGGACTCATCCGTAAAGAGTGGGTGGTTGTGATAGATTAAATCTCTTTTGGAGTAATACAAGCCGGGCTCGATTCTGATATTGATGTATTTGTTCACCCTAAGGTCACCAATCAAACCAACATTAAAGCCCGTCGAGGATTGTACTTCTATGTCTTTGAACTTTGCTTCATAATAATTCTTGTCATAATAAATCTTAAAATCATAGGAATTGACTCCAACAAAATATCCGTAATGGAGCAAACGATCGTCAAAAGTGGGAAGATTGATTATTGTTTCTCTGACGTTAGGATATTGGGCATTGGCATGATTGCTGACCAAAAAGCTTAGGGCAGCAATAAGAATGAGAAAGCTATGAAGTTGGTTTTTGTGCACAATAAATAGAAGCTACCCCCAAGGTTTGTGGAATATCCTCTATAGCTATAAACCCATTTTTTGCTAAAATATTGTTGAAAGCCTCTCCAAAAGGAAAAGCATTTGCAGAGTCAGATAAATATTGATAGGCAGACTTGTCTTTAGAAAAAAACCAACCCACTACAGGCATGACAAAATGGGTGTACAGTCGGTAAAACTGACGCAGGGGGAATTTTTGGGGAACTGCCGTTTCCAAAATGACCAAATTTCCTCCTGGGCGAAGTACTCTGAGAATCTCCAAAAGTCCTTTGTCGAGATTTTCAAAATTCCTAACACCAAAAGCAACGGTAACAGCATCGAAATAATTGGCAGGATAGTCTATGTTCTCACTGTCTCCGATTTCCATCCTGATATTTTTAGCCCAATGACTTTTTTTGACCTTTTTTTTACCAATATCGAGCATTCCTTTAGAAATATCGATGCCGACAATTTCTTTGGCTTGGGTTTGGGAAAGTGCAACGGCCAAATCTCCTGTTCCTGTGGCCACATCCAAAATTTTTCGAGGTTTTTTGGGCAACAGCAAAGCCACTACATTTTTTCTCCATTTTATATCTATACCCCCAGAAATGATACGATTCATCAAGTCATATTGGGGCGAGATTCCGTCAAACATTTGACGCACTTGCGTTTTTTTTGAACTTTTTTTGTTTTGGTAGGGAACCACCTGGTGTGTGGCCATATGCAAAGATATGACAAATGATTCCCATTATGATTTCCTCAAATTAAAAAAACGACCCCAATGGTTTTCTTATATTTGCAATAAGTTTTCGAACTGTATTATGAAAATAATAATCGCAGGGGCCGGAGAAGTAGGTTTCCACTTGGCAAAGCTACTATCCTATGAATCTCTTGACATCACTTTGATCGACGTGGAGCGCGATCGATTGAATTATGCCGAAGGGCATTTAGATATTAAAACCCTAAGGGGAAATGCCTGTTCACTTACTGTACTGAAAGAATCCAATGCCGCCGAATCAGATTTGCTGATTGCAGTTACTGCTTCAGAATCGGTAAACATCACTGTTTGTGCTTTGGCCAAACAGTTGGGTTCCAAAAGAACCATTGCTCGAATTTCCAATATTGAATATACCAATACCGACGATTCCATCAGTTTTCAAGACATTGGTGTGGATGAATTAATTTCTCCCGAGGAGTTGGCCGCAGACGAAATCCAGCAGTTATTGGATCAATCTGCTTTTAGCAATAGCTATGAGTTTGAGGAGGGGGCTTTGACCATGATTGGAACACAGTTGGGTCAGGATGTACCTTTCGTAGGAAAATCGGTCAAAGAGGCTGCTTCTGTCTTTCCCGATGTCCATTTTATGCCCATTGCCGTTCAGCGCAAAGGAACTCAGTTTACCCTTATCCCAAGGGGAGATACCGTTTTTGAAGCCGGAGATACCGTTTTTTTTATCACCCTTCAGGAAGGAGTTGAGGAGATTCAGAAACTCTCGGGCAAAAGCAACAAGCCCATCAAAAACGTAATGATTCTTGGAGGAAGCAAGATTGGTGTCAATACGGCTAGGGAGCTTTGTGAAAATAAATTCAGGGTGATATTATTGGAACAAAACAAACTCAAAGCCATGGAAATCTCAGAGGAATTACCCGATCTGATGGTCATTCACGGAGATGGGAGAAGTTCTGAATTGTTGGAGGAAGAGTCGATTGAGTCCATGGATGCCTTTATTTCGGTTACTGAAAATTCGGAAACCAATATCATGTCTTGTCTGATGGCCAGTTCCAAAGGGGTAGAGAAAACCATTGCATTGGTCGAAAATATGGATTATTTTCATTTATCTCAAGCCATCGGTATCGATACACTGATCAACAAAAAACTACTTACTGCAAATACCATTTGCAGATACATCAGAAGGGGTGAAGTGGTGGACATGACTACCCTAAACAATCTCAATGCGGAAATTTTGGAATTTGTGGTTAAGCCCTATTCAAAGGTGGCCCATTTTAAAATTAGAGATTTAGATTTTCCCAGATTGGCCACTATTGGTGGTGTTATCCGCGACGGCCAAGGAGTTATCGCCTTGGGAGATTATACCATCATGCCTGGTGATCGCGTTGTTGTTTGTGCCATGCCTCGCTCAATCAAACGTGTTGAAAGTTTGTTTTTATAAAGAATCAGATGTCCAAATTCAACTATAAAGTTATCCTCCATATCATAGGTGTTTTATTGCTATTCAATGGAGGTTTGATGCTTCTGGCAAGTCTTGCCAGTTGGCTGATGAAAGACGGTGTGACTTTTGAAATGACACTTTCGGCCTTTATGGTTATGATTTTGGGGGGATTTATGATGTTGATTTCCAGAAACCATGAAGCCCAAATACAGAAAAGAGAGGGGTATTTGATTGTAACATTGGGTTGGGTGCTGATGACAGTTACTGGAATGACTCCTTTTATACTCACCGATTCAATTCAGGATTTGCCTTCTGTTTTTTTTGAAACCATGTCGGGCTATACCGCAACGGGATCTACAATATTGAACGATATAGAATCTCTACCCGCAGGTATTCTCTTTTGGCGAAGCATGACCCATTGGATTGGCGGAATGGGAATCATCGTTTTGGCCATTGCCATACTTCCCTTACTGGGTATTGGAGGAATGCAGTTGTTTACAGCAGAGGCACCAGGACCCAACAGCGACAAACTGCATCCTAGAATCACAGATACTGCCAAAAGGCTATGGTTGATCTATGTGTCGTTTACCTTTGCGGAAACTTTGCTTTTGTATTTGGCAGGAATGTCTCTCTTCGATGCTCTTAACCATGCCATGAGTACCATGGCTTCTGGAGGATTTTCTACCAAAAACGCAAGTTTGGCCCACTGGAATCACCTGCCGTGGGTACATTATATCATTATCGTGTTTATGTTTTTGGCAGGATCGAATTTTGTTTTGAGTTATTTTGCCTTTACAGGCCAAATCAAAAAAGTTTTTCAAGACGATGAATTTTTGGCTTTCGCCAAATTCATATTTGTCTTTTCTATGATTGTTTTTGTAGTATTGGTTACTCAAGTAGATCTTGCCAATGACTCCTTTGACCATCCTGAGGTATGGGGCAAGATCGAAAGTAGTTTAAGGCATTCCTTTTTTCAAGTTTTGGCCATAGTCACCACTACTGGATTTGTAACTGCCGATTACACAGCTTGGACGCCTTTTATGACCATTTTTTTCTTTGGATTGATGTTTTTGGGAGGATCTGCTGGGAGTACCTCGGGGGGGATCAAGGTTGTGCGACATTTGCTGATGATTAAAAGTGGTTTTTTGGAATTCAAGCGTGCTTTGCACCCCAATGCCATCATTCAATCGCGATACAATGGTAAGGTTGTCAGTAAAGAGATCATTGGAAATATTTTAGGTTTTTTTATTCTTTATATGATTTCCTTTATCATTGGAAGCCTTGTTTTTGGATTGATGGGATTGGATTTTGAAAATGCAATTGGTGTGGCGGCTTCTTCCTTGGGAAATGTTGGTCCAGCCATAGGTAATTTTGGTCCTGCCAGCAATTTTAGCGAATTGCCTGCTTTGGGCAAATATTGGTCTTCATTTTTGATGTTGATGGGTCGTTTGGAACTGTTTACGGTGTTGATTTTGTTTACACCATTCTTCTGGAAGAAAAACTAATACCCGTATTTGTCTTTCCACCTCAATTTCAAAAACTTTCGAATTTGACTTTCTTTGGCATTTTCTCCAGGTTCATAAAACCGAGAGCCTTCCAAATCTTTGGGTAGAAATTCCATATCGATGAAATGATTTTCATGGTCGTGGGCGTAAAGATAGTCTTTGCCGTGATCCAGTTCCTTCATCAGTTGGGTAGCCGCATTGCGTAGGGGTAGGGGTACGCCCAAGTCTCCTGTTTCTTTGACGGTTTGTTGAGCCTTGTTGATGGCGATATAGGAAGCATTGCTTTTTTCGGAACCAGCCAAATATATGGCACATTGGCTAAGAGGTATTCTGGCTTCGGGCATGCCCAACACATTTACTGCCTGGAAGGTGCTATTGGCCAAAACCAATGCGGTTGGGTTGGCATTACCAATGTCTTCGGAGGCGAGAATCAACATCCTGCGGGCGATGAATTTGATCTCTTCTCCTCCCTCAATCATTCTGGCCAACCAATAGACTGCTCCATTAGGATCACTTCCACGAATGGATTTGATAAAGGCAGAGATGATGTCATAGTGTAAATCACCGTTTTTATCAAACATGGCCATCTGGGTTTGGACTTTTTCCAGTACCAAAGCATTGTCAATTTTTATGGGCTCAGCAACGCTATTGATGACCAGTTCGAGTGCTGAAAGTAATTTTCGAGCATCTCCACCAGAGATTTTCAATAGTGCTTCGTCTTCTAGGATTTCAATTTTTTTATTTTTTAATATTGCGTCGTGTTGAAGGGCATTGGAAATCAATTGCTTTAATTGAGATTTATCCAAGGGATTAAGGATATAAACCTGGCATCTAGACAACAGTGCATTGATGACTTCAAAGCTTGGATTTTCTGTCGTGGCACCGATCAGTGTGATGCTTCCTTTTTCCACAGCTCCCAAAAGAGAGTCTTGTTGAGATTTGCTGAATCGGTGTATTTCGTCGATGAATAAAAGTGGGTTTTTGCCAGAAAACAAACCGCCGCTGTGTTCTGCTTTTTGGAGAATTTCTCGGATTTCTTTAACGCCCGAATTGATGGCGGAGAGTTGGTAAAAGGGTCTTTCTTTTTGCAGGGCCAAAAGTCTGGCCAAGGTGGTCTTTCCCGTTCCAGGGGGACCCCATAGGATCATTGATGGTAGGTTTCCGCTTTTGAGAATAGGGGTTAGTCCTCCCTCTGTGCCGATCAGATGTTCTTGTCCCACATACTGATCCAGACTTTTAGGCCTCATTCTTTCAGCCAATGGGGTATTCATGTTAGTGGTGTTTAAGTAAAATTTTGTTGCCGCTCGATTTCATAGAGCATCACCCCACAGGCCACACTCACATTGAGGGAATCCATTTGCTCACTCATGGGGAGTTTTACAGTTTCGTCGGCCAGTTTTAAAATTCCTTTTTGAATCCCTTTGTCCTCCGATCCCATAATGAGGGCAACGGAACCATCAAAGGAATGTTGATAGGCAGTTTTATCGGCCTTTTCACTTACAGCTACTGTTTTGATTTCATTGGCCTGAAACAAGAACAGCGCATCTTTAAGGTGGTTTACTTTTACCAAGGGTACCGAAAAAACCCCTCCAGCAGAGGTCTTCACCGTATCGGAATTGACAGGGGCAGAGCCTGTTTGGGGTAAAATAATTCCTCCAACGCCAACGGCAGCAGCCGTTCGCAGGATGGCACCCAAGTTTCGGACATCTGTAATGCCATCCAAAAGGAGATAGACCATATTTTTATTATGGTTTTCTTCTATTAAATCTTCTAAAGAAACAAAGTTTATGGGTGCAATTCTGGCCACTGCCCCTTGGTGGTTTTGATGAGAAAAACGCTCCAAGCGTTCAACGGGCACATAGCTGTGGGAGATGCCTTTCTCGTGTATTTTTTGCTCCAGATGTTTGAATAATTGTCCCTGTTGCCCTTTGAGCAGCCAAACTTTATCTATGGTTTTTTCCTGAACAATGGCTTCCATGATTGCACGAATACCATAAATCTCTTGAGCTTTTTTCATCAGTGCAATTTAGAAATTACCCGTCAGAATTCGATAATTATTTATTGCAATCCGCAATGCAACAAAAACACCAAAAGAAATCAGTTATCGGTTGCTGTTGACTGACTCATCAATGTTGAGGTTGGCGTCGATTTCTTTTTGAGGGATTTTGAGGAAAAACTTTTTATCGTCGGGAACTAAATTGGCAGCGCTACCGATCCTGTGGTTTCCTGTTCGGGTAATGCCCCTTCGAAGTCGTTTGGCGTCAAACCATTCTACTCCCATTTCACCGTAAAGTTCCTTTCTTCTCTCGACGAGGATTTCTTCTATAAGCGCACCTCCTGTATTTCCCGAAGCTACTGCGTTGGGATCCCTGTTTTGTTGTAATGACAATAACATAGCGGCTGCCTCACTTTCTTTGCCCAATCGAGCGTTTGCTTCGATTTCGATCAACATCATTTCTGGAGATCTGATGATAGGAATGTCTGAGCTGAAATCGAAGGTGAATTTTGAAGAGGTTCTGGCATAATACTGATTACCATTGCCTACATTATAGAGATCAAAAAAGGTGTTTCTGATATCTGTTGAACTAAAAAGGGATACAAAATCTTTGTTCCAGAATGCCAATCCATATCCATCGTTGATGTTGTCTGTAAAGGCGTGTGGAGCGATATAGAAATAATTGGTTTGGTCAGCGCGTTGGGGCATGGCCCAAATCCATTCGATGGCGTTCATGTCATCAAATCCCGATCGGTATTGACTGGCGCTGAGTGGATAGCCTTGTCGGGCTATCGCGGCTGCATTGGCTGCTTCTTGCCAGTTGCCCATCACTTGTTGTACTCTGGCCATAATGGCGTAAGTCACATTTCGGTTGATGAATGATTTGTTGGTTCTGTTGGTCGGTGTTGTTTCCAAGGCAGAATTTAGATCAGCAACGATAAAATCGTAAAGTTCTCCCAATGTGGTCATGGCTTTTCCTTCGATGGCTGGTTCCGAATAGATGGGCGGAGCTGAGAGCGTAAGGTCATAACTATAGGTGTGTTGGAACTCCATGGCCAATTGAAAATAATAAAAAGCACGCATGGTGAGGGCTTGACCTAAAAAACTGTCTTTATCAACATCGGATAGGGTGCTACTACCATTGATCCCCGAGATAAACTGATTGAGTTGATTGATCATATAATAGGGATATTCCCAACTGAAAATTGTACGTGTATAGGTGGGTTCCCTATTGTCGTTTTCATAGTCAAAAAGATACCATTGTTGACCCAAAATAAGGTCATTCCCTTTTACGACTCTGGCAAAATACATAGAGTATAGTCCTCCTGCATCTGTTCTTTCGTATTGACTACGACTTACCCTAAGAATACCCGACATAAAGGCCTCAGCGCCGTCTGCAGATTCAAAAATCACCGATGAGTTGACCGATTCGGTGGGTTTGGGTGCGTCCAAATAACCTTTTTCACATCCTGAGAAAAAGAGAAAGCTTATGACCAAAAGTGAAGTTTGTGATTTTTTCATTTTCAATATTTTACAATTGGAGATTAACCCCTAGGGAAATCGTTTTCATTTGGTGTGATCTGTAGTTTGTCGAACCCGATAGTGCTTGCTCGGGATCGATTCCTTTGTGAGATTGAAAGGTGAATAAATTGTCTCCTTGCATATAGACCCTTAATCCCTTTATCTGATATTTCTCCATCCAACTTTCCTCAAAGGTATATCCCAAGTTGAGTCCTCTCACTCTGATGTAATTGTTTCTGAATAAAAATCGCGAGGAACTGGCATTGAAATCATTTTGCAGGTTTAGAAAAAGCGGAACATCGGTTTGGTCACCGGGTTGTTGCCATCTGTTTATGAGGTCGGGATGTCCATTTCTTCCAGGTGATTCAAAACCATTCATCAGACTGGCATATACACTGTCATATACATAAGACCCAAAACTAAAATTGATTAAAGTGCTTAGGTCAAAGTTCTTGAAGGAAACACTGGCATTGAAACCTCCAATCATTTTGGGAAGAGAAGATTTATCCAAGTAATATCGAGTAGCTTCTGAATATTCTTTTGTGGTAACTCTTTCTCCTGTTGGCTCTCCATCGGCTGAAAGTACATCTTTGTACCACATTTGATATCCGTCGTCGGGATCTACCCCAGCAGATTCTCTGATGAAAAATTCATAAAGGGATTTCCCTACTTTCCATTTTTTATTTCCCTTGATGAATTCATCTTGGGTGAGATCACTGATTTCGTTTTTGTCAAAAGAAAAATTAATTCCCAAGTCAACAGTTAAATCGTCTTTTTTCAAAACCATTGAATTAAAGGAAAACTCAATCCCAGAATTTTTAACTGCTCCAATGTTGGTTTTTATGGATTCATTACCAGTGGATAAGGCCAAAGGTTTGTCATAAATAAGGTCAATGGATTCTTTACTGTAGTATTCAATACTTCCCTGAAGTTTGCCCTCAAAAAGGGTAAACTCTGTTCCGATATTTTGAAGGGCTGTTTTTTCCCAAGTTAAATTCGGATCGACAAATTCGGAGGAAATCACTCCTGTATTGTCCAGTTGGTTGTAGCCCGTTTCAAAAACTTGAAGGTAGGGGAAGAATCCAATGTTTCTGTTATTTCCCAGTTCACCATAGGAAAATTTTAATTTTAAGTAATCCACCCAAGGCACATTATCGAGAAACGATTCATTGGATAAAATCCAAGACCCTCCAAAGGAATAAAAATTTCCCCATCGGGTATCTTTTGAGAATTTGGTAGAACCGTCTCTTCTGAAGGACACTTCAGCAAAGTAGGTGTTGTCGTAGTTGTAAGTCAAACGAGAAATGGCACTTAGAATGCGTTCTTCGTTGATGGCACCTCCAACACTTTCGGGTAGGGTGCTACCATTCAATACTTTTACGTTGGGTAAATATCCCGTTCCTTGGGCATCCAAGAGATCTTGTTCCAGACGGTAGGATTCAAAAATGGCATCTGCATTAAAGGAGTGTAGTCCAAAAGTATTACTGTAGTTGAGTGTTTGAATGGCGTTTAAGGTGGTGATAAAATTTCGATCTTGGGCAACCCTTCCTTGTATCGACGAGGCTGCACCAAATTTGTAGTGGGTGTATCTGAAATCGTCAAAAGTGGATCTTTCGTAAAAAATATTGGATTTAAAATTCAGCTCGGGGAGTAGTTCGATTTTGATGTAACCATTCATTGAGGTATATGTTCTGGTCTTCAATATGTCGTTATTCATGATGGCACCCAATCCGTTTTCATTGGATAGTGCGGGTCTTACACCGTTCACAATTTGACTGTTGTTGTTTCCGTAGTCGAATTGGGTCGATCCTCCAGCATTTTTATACAATGTTCCTTCGGATTCTCTTTGGTAGAGTGGATAATAACTGGGAATGGTGTATATCCACTGGATGCTATTGGAGAAACTAGTACCGGATTGGTTGGGGGAGTTTTGTTTGGAAGTGGTATAGGATACATTCAGTCCAGATTTGATGTAGTCACTAACTTCGGTATCAACATTAATTCGGGTGGCAAATCGTTCAAAATAGGTGGTTTTGACTTGCCCCTGTTCTTTGATGTAGTTGGATCCAATATAGAAGGTGGTTTTTTCACTCCCTCCGGAAATAGACAAACCGTGTTGTTTTTTGTAGGCATTTTTGTTGAGAATCGCTCCTTTCCAATCGGTGTCCCAAGCTGGGGTTCCATTCAGATTTCCTTGGCTGTCCACAGGCTGCTCTATCCCATAAGGATTGTAGGCCAATGCGGAAATTAAGTTGGAGGAGGCAGCAGCACCAGCGGCTTCTGGGGATGAATTGTTTTCATATAGTTCTTTGTTTCGGAAGGCTTCCCAAAAGAATCGGGTATAATCGTCAATTCCCAACAGATCGTGCATGGGAGTTGCCATATTGGAATTTCCATAGACCGTGTTAAGAGAGATTCTGGTGGGGGTTTCTTTGGTACCAGATTTTGTAGTAACAATGATCACTCCATTGGCACCACGAGATCCATAAAGTGAAGTAGAGGAAGCGTCTTTTAGAACGGAAATAGAGGCCACCTGCTCTTGGGCAATACTGTTGAGGTTTCCATTGAATGGCGCTCCATCGACAATGATCAGTGGTGCGGCAGAAGCATTGATAGATCCAATCCCTCTGATCCTAATGGTAGGATTGGTTCCCGGTATTCCTCCAGTATTGACCACATTGATTCCTGGAACACTTCCTTGAATGGCTTGGGTAATGGTGGTAGCGGGTTGCGATTGAATATCACTCTCGGAAATCACGGCAACCGACCCCACAATGGATTGTTTGGATTGGGTTCCAAAGGCAACCACCACCACTTCCTCCAATTCATTGGCGGGCATTAGTGATATGTTGATGGGGTTTTCGGCAGTAGCCAGCATTTTTTGGGCTTCATAGCCCACATAGCTGTATTCCAAAGTAGCTCCTTCTATCACTTCAATGCTGTAGTTTCCATCAAAATCGGTCGATACCCCATTGACGGTTCCTACCTCTATCACTGTGGCTCCGGGTAAAGGCATACCAAATTCATCGAAGATGACTCCAGTGATATTGATGTTTTGTTGGGCTGAAAGTACAATTGGGCTGAATATCAAAAGAATTAGATAAACATATACGTTTTTCATAATTATAGTTAATAAAATATATCAATAGAACATTAAGTCTAGTGATAGTATTAAATAGAAAGAATTTTTTGTAAAGTTAATAATATC
>JAACDY010000063.1 GCA_009936675.1 Bacteroidota bacterium | reverse complement strand
TGAGAGAAAAAAAAGAAACCGAAGCCAAAGTCAAAACACTTATCCAATATCTTGATGCCAAAAAAGAATTGATCGATGCCGTGAATGAGTCGCAAAAAAAAGAAGGGGATTCCAAATATTAAATTAGATTTGTATCTACAACTATTGTAAATACGGTTAAATGAAGACAGCCTATCACTCCGCAGCCACAAGAGGCAATGCCAATCACGGTTGGTTGAAAGCAAATCACTCCTTTAGTTTTGCCCAATATTACAATCCGGAACGGATGAATTTTGGTGCCCTCAGGGTATTAAACGATGATACCATCGCACCGAGCATGGGATTTGGAACCCACCCACACGACAACATGGAGATCATCACCATCCCTTTGGAGGGAGATTTGGAACACAAAGACAGTATGGGCAATGTGGGTGCCATCAACGAGGGCGAAATACAGGTAATGAGCGCCGGAACCGGTGTATACCACAGTGAATACAACAAAAATTCGGACAAGCACATCAACTTACTACAACTTTGGGTGATGCCCAATGCGCAAAACGTAGCGCCGCGTTATGACCAAAAATCGGTCAGGGAATTGAAAAAAAACAATGCTTTTTATCAAGTTTTATCCCCCAATACCGACGATGATGGTATGTGGATTTACCAAGATGCTTGGTTTCACCTCGGCGATTTTGACCAGACCACAACCACAGCATATCAAATCAAAAAAGAAGGAAACGGAGTTTATATCTTTGTGATTGAAGGTTCTTTTAATGTGGGAGATCAGGAGCTTAACAAACGTGACGCACTAGGAGTTTGGGAAACCAAAGAAATTACTTTTGTCGCTCAACCCCATTCGAAAGTATTGTTGGTAGAAGTCCCAATGTCATTTTAAACCTTAACAATGGATTCAAATACAACTTTATTGGAATTGATCCAACACTTGGAAAAACGGTTGGCCGAGGGAGACTTTAAAGACGCTGTTCACAAGATTAAATTGATGACCACTCGCGACATGATTTTGGAGATAATATCCAAATAAAGCCGATATTTATGTTCTAAATGTCAATCGATGGATAGGAGAAAATTTATTTTCAACGGGAGTAAACTATTTCTCAGTTCACTCTGTATTCCTCAATTTGCCCAAGCCAAACCTCAAAATATAGAAGTTGATATCGAGCAAATCACTTTCGGCTCCCAACATCATTTTTTTGGATATATCGGACAATCCCTCACCATCCCTTGGAACAAAAAAGGAAATCGTTTAATTTGTTTATCCTCATCTTTTCACGATCATATGCCGGGCAAGGGGGAAGCGGCCAATGTCAATCTCATCCATCTCGATCACAAACAAAAGGAAGGTTATAAATTGGAAAAGCTAGACGAAAGCCAGGGGTGGAACCCCCAACAAGGCACCATGTTTTACTGGAATCCTCACCAGCCCAATCATCAGTTTTTCTTTAACGATCGCGATCCCAAAACTGGTGTTGTTTATACAAGCCTCTATGATATTAAAAAACTCCAAAGAGTAAAAACCTATCATTACGACCAACAGTCTTTTGGGAATAGTGGAGTCTGTCCGGTGGGAAAATATTTTCTGGCCATCAACTATGCCCGAATGGCTCGATTGCGACCAGTTACTGGATACAAAGACAGTTTCGACTGGTCTGATGGTGTGGCAGCCCCCAAAGACGATGGGATTGCCATCATCGATATCGAAACAGGAGAAAAGAAAATTCTAATTTCATTTGAACAAATGGCTCAAAGTCTTGAACGCAATGGTTTCGATTCAAAAGATCGGAATCTCTTCATCAATCATACCCTTTGGAGTCGAGACGGACAATGGATCTATTTTTTTGTCAGGGCAGGATGGAAATCAGATAAAGACGGTCGAGAGGGGCTCAATGTGGCTTGTTCCATCAAGGTCGATGGTAGTCAATTCATTGCTGGGCATCAACATATTGGGGGGCATCCAGAGTGGCTCAATGGCACCCAAATCATTGGCAGTAGTGAAAACCGACAAGTAATCTATGACATTCTGCAAAGAAAAATTACAAGAACCCTGGGCGACGCTATTGTTTTTCCAAAACCCGAGGGAGATATCAGTCTTTCTCCTGATGG
>JAACDY010000062.1 GCA_009936675.1 Bacteroidota bacterium | reverse complement strand
GTGGACGCCCCCCATCGATCAGTTGAAAGGCACGTCCTCGGTCGGTGCTGTAGGCTCCGGCTTGATAAAACAAATCTTTATTGTCATTTTGAGCATGAGTAAAATAGGCCACAATCGCTTTTTCTTCCTCAGTATTTTGACCCAAGCTATTGGGGTAATCTACTGCAGCAGTTCCCGAAAAAATGGTGCCATTGCCATAGGGCAAAATGGCGTGTTGCAATTGTTTCCAGTGCACCATATCCTTACTTACCGCATGACCCCAGGTCATATTTCCCCAATGAACGGCTTTGGGATTGTGCTGAAAAAATAGATGATACTCTCCTTTGTAATACACCATTCCATTGGGGTCGTTGATCCAGTTTTTCTTAGATGAAAAATGAAATTGTGGTCGCAACGACTCGTCGTATTTAATATTGGAGTAGGAGTCAAAAGTTTGGAAACTATCAATCATTTGCTGTTGTGATTGTAGGGCTTGGGTGATGATTGAAGAAATCAGTAAAAGGTACTTCATCATTTTAGTTTTTAGGGTGAATTACAAGTATTTGCGCAGATCTGTGTTTGAGATTTATATCAAAGTTCACTTCACCTCCTGCGTTGGTTTGCAACTCGAAGTGTTGGGTTGCATCAAGAGTGGCGGCTGTTTTAAGAGGGGCAAGATCAATCGATTTTGAGTTTTTGGGACGGCCCATGGTCACCCAACTTTGGTAGGTGTTATTGCTTTTTTCATCCAAAGCTATAGATTCAACCTTATAGCTGAATTTATTTTCCAGTCCAGACAGTTGAATGTTAATGATATCATTTCCATACACTTGTTCTCCGTCGGATTCCTCATAGTTATAAAGCAAAAACACCATTTTTTCTTCGGATCGAGTTGCGATCATCCCCAATCGACTACTTTTTTTACTCCTTAATACTTTAAGTCTTTTGGGTTGTAGTTGTGCCAACATTTCGAAGCCAGTTTGTATCGGTTTTGGAGTATTTCCCGCGGTCAAAAGTTCTCTTTTTCCTGTAAAAAATTCATCCTCATCGGCCTCCCAAGAAAATCCCCAATAGAGAAGCAAGGAGGTTGGGAAATTGTAGTGATCTTCGATTTGATAAAGTGCATCGACCAGTTTGAATAAAAACAGGGGGGAGCTGATGGAGTTGCGATACTCCAGATCGGGATACTTTGCTACAGTGCGATAATAATTGGAGGAAAGGCCCCATTCGTTGATATGAAATTCGGTACCCTTGAGAGAGGGATAGCCTTTTAGTAGGCGTTTGAGCCATAAGACGGATTGAGAAAACCTTTGAACTTGAGGCTGAATATGGGGTTCGTTGTTCAACCATTTTCCCGACAGCCCATAGATGTGATAGGAAATAAAATCAATCCGACTTCCTTTTTTGCCTGTTACATAATTGGTACCATTGACCACATGATTCAGAAATGGTTTTAGAAAATATTCGTGATAACAAGCAGGTCCTCCCACCTTTAGTTTTGAATCAACCGAAGTTACGGCATCGACAAATAGATCGTACATTTTGTCAAATACCTCCCATTCCTCTTCTGGCCATCCATCGGGTTCATTCCAAACTTCAAAATACCAAGTCCTGACCTCGTCAATTCCAAATTCATCAATAAAGTTCTGAGTAGTGGCTTTCATCAAGTCCGACCATTTTTCCCAATCATTAGGCCCAGTATTGATCATGGTCATACCTTCATCATTCCCTATGGATACCTCTCCTTTGTCACGGCTCAATGCTTCGGGCAAATAATCGTATTCCACTATGGGTTTGATTCCGTTTTCGACATAAGCCTTAAAAACTTTGTTTAGATTCGAAAAATCATAAATGGGATTCCCCTTTGAGTCTTCACTGTAGACATTTTGTCCCCTGATGACTCCGTTTTTTATGTCTTGATTAAAGGTGTGGTGGGATCGCAAATAATGATGCGAATCAGTAGTTCCCATTCTCTTTAGTAAATATTGACCAGCAGGTTTGAGACTGTGATAAAAAAGGTGATCCGAACCTGCTGCTTTCCAAAACTCAGTATTATCCCCCACCTCAACATTGGTTTTTACTTCAAAATGATTTTCTTGACACAAAGCCTGAGAAAAGATCATTAAGAACAGTAGAGGCAAATAAAATTTTGTCATCAATGATACTTTAAAGGTGTTTCAAAATGGACTTTACGACTACTTTAGCCAATTCTCTACTGCCTAATTTTGTGAAATGTACATTGCTGGGTCGCTGCAGCTCTTTCATTCTGGGAGTTACAAATGCGTGTAAATCATTGATGAAAACTTTGTTTTTCTTCATCAGCCTGAGGGCCACCTTATTGTAAATTTTAGGCATTCCTGGCTTTCTGGCTGGTTTTAATTTAGCGTTTGGATAGGGGGTAGTCGTGGCAAAGATCAATGTTGCCTTGGTTTTCTTTAGTTTTTTGACAATAAATTTGAGGTTCTTCTTGTATTGTTCGGGGGAGGCTTGATGAGGATCGTCAAAACTTTTGCTGTTTTTTCCAGTTTGTGGATTGACGTGTTTGATGTCGTGTAAACCAAAATTGAAATGAATCAAATCCCATTGCTTTTCTCCGATCCACTCTGATATTTTTTCAATTCCATTGGTGGTTCCTGCACAGTTCTGAAACCCCCCACCGGGCACCATGGGTCGGCTTAAATTTACACGACCTTCTAGGGCTTCCTTAACAAAAGGATAGTAGCCGATGGAGATAGAGTCGCCAAGGATGAGAACATTTGGCAATCGATTTTTCCGGGAAAAAACATAGGTTGGAAAAAGCATTGAAGATAATGCCAAAGCAGAGCTTTTGATGAAAAATCTTCTTTTATTCATTTGTTGATTTTATTGTAAAATATTAATAATATCTCAACAAAAAAACAATAGAGAAGGTATTTTAGGAAATCAAGTCACTCAGTAAGGATCTAGCGGCTTTGGTATTGTCCACACAATACATAGCGGAGGTATTTTTTTTACCAACCTTCACATTGATGGCGTGTGTTGGAAGATCATTGAACATAAATTCATCCGTAACATCATCTCCAAAACACATGATAAAGTCGTATTCTTTGGCACCGATAATTTCAGAAACTGCCGTTCCTTTATTGTATCGTCCACTGACCACTTCAATGACTTTGTCTCCATCCATGATGTGCAATTCGTCGGAGATCAGACTATTCAAAACGGTTTTGAGCTCTACTACTCTTTCAGAAGCCAATTCGGGATCGGTTTTACGGTAGTGCCAAACCAAGCTGTTTCTTTTTTCTTCAATAAAAGTTCCGGGTGTTCGATCGGTAAACGATTCCAATAAGGGAATCAAATCTTCCTTCCAGTTCTTTTGTTGGATTTCTTTCCCTGCCCATTTTTGATTCTTATGCTTAATAAAATATCCGTGTTCGGCGACCAGTGTCATGGGGAGATGACCCAACCATTTTTCTAAAAAATCTTGATCTCGACCACTTACGATGGCCACTTCGGTTTGAGGTAACTGTAAAAGACCTTCGATCAACTGAATTAACGATTCGTCAGGAATAGCCAGATCTGGTTTTTGATGATAACCTACTAAGGTTCCGTCATAATCCAGGAGAATCATTCTTTTTTTAGAGGACTTGAATTTATTGACGATGGTATTTTGAATGCGATCATTGATTTTGATTACTGTGGATTCTTCGTTGCTGATATCTTTGGTTTTCAAAGCCTTCATAAATTCATTGGCCCAATGCTCCACAGAATATCTTTTAAGCCTTTTTTGCATGCTCAAGTTTCTTTTTTGCTGTTCCTCGAGTGGCATCTGTAGGGCTGTTAACAGAGCATCGGCCATTTGGTCAAGGTCAAAAGGATTGATCAATACAGATTCAAATAGTTCCTTTGAAGCTCCAGCCATTTCACTGAGAATCAAAACACCGTCTCCCTTGACTCGGGTTGCTATAAATTCTTTGGCGACCAAATTCATACCGTCTCGAACTGGGGTGATCATGGCAATATCGGAAGTCATGTACAAGTCGATCAGGTCATCAAAAGCCATCGCCCTGTAATAGTACCAAATGGGAGTCCAATTGATGGTGGCAAACTTTCCGTTGACCCGTCCTACAATTTCGTCTGTTTCTTTTTTCAACCTCTTGTAATCGGACACATTTGAACGGGAGGGGACGGTAAGCATGACTAAGCGTACCTTTTCGAGATATTCGGGATATTTGGTCAAAAATAGTTCAAAAGCTGTAATCCGATTGACAACTCCTTTGGTGTAATCCAGTCGATCGATGGAAAGGATCAACGATCCTTTATTAGTTCCTTTTTTGTGGAGCTCTAACTGTTTTTTTAAATCAGATTTCTCATTGTTTTCCATATCCAAATGGGATTGGGCAGCATTCCTGAATTTTTCATAATCAATGCCCATGGGAAAAGTATTCACCACCACTTCTCGGGTTCCCAAGTTCACCCGGTTAAAGGACACTTCTTTTCTTAGTATTCGCTTGACAGAACTTAAAAAATGACGTTCATAGTCGTAGGTGTGGAATCCAATAAGGTCTGCACCAAGCATTCCTTCAAGTAGCGGCTCCCTCCAAGGGAAAATTCTAAATATTTCAAAAGAGGGAAAAGGGATGTGTAAGAAAAATCCTATGGTTATGTCTGGACGGACATCTTTGATCATTTTGGGAGACAACAATAGCTGATAATCGTGAATCCAAACGGTGTCACCTTCTTCAACATTTAGTAAAACACTGTCTGCAAACTTTTGATTGACCTCTTGATAGGACTTCCATTGTTTCTCATCAAAGACAGAAAACTCGATAAAGTAATGAAAAAGCGGCCAAAGTGACTTGTTGGACAGCCCATAATAAAAATCTTCAATTTCCTTATGATTTAGGGATACTGGAAAATAGCCCTCCTTTTTTAAAGATTTTTTTAATGGAGCCCATGTCTTTTTATCAATCTCATCGTTGTTGATACCAGGCCACCCAATCCAAAGCGATTTCTGACCCTTGTGAACTGAGTTCATACCCGTCGCTAGGCCACCACTGGTGGGGGTAAATTCAAAAGAATTATCTAATTTCGTTAACTGTATCGGAAGTCTATTTGATATGATAATATTTTTTGCCATAATTCTAATTGAATCAAAATAATATCCTCGAAAGTATGCATAAAAGGCCATCTCAACCTTCCCCAGACAATTTAAATTATGGAATTATAGGAAATTGTAAATCTTCTGCCCTTATAAATGAGGATTCCTCAATTGATTGGTCGTGTTTACCCCAATTTGATTCTCCTTCCGTTGTTGGGAAAATACTGGACGATCAAAAAGGAGGTACTTTCAAGATTGAATGCGACGAATCCTATCAAATTACTCAAAAGTACCTCAATAAAACTGCCATTTTATTGACCCGATTTGATAATGGAACCGATGCTTTCCAATTATTGGATTTTATGCCTCGCTTTCAAAAAGATAATGGGGTTTATTATGCACCACCAGAAATTACCCGGTTGGTCAAGTGGATTAAGGGGAACCCTAGTTTCAAAGTTTTGTATGATCCCCAATTGGAATATGCACAAGGGGAAACAAAGAACTATATTAAAGATGATTTTATCATTAGTGTGGTTGATGACCAACGTTATGATACTTTGACTTTATACACAGATTTGGACAAAGATTCAGTACTTAATGGAGATGAGATAAAGTTGGATCAAGATTATTTTTTTAAAATATCTTACAACGAAAAGATCAAACCATTTAACATTGAAGATGTCAAGTTTGAGTTTGAAAAAACAAAAGTATATTGGCTTAACTGGTGTTTTAAAACCCCCACTTTTGACAACGCCTATAATGAGGAAATTCTTAGAAGTGCTATAACCCTTAAACTGTTGACTTTTGAAAAAACTGGAGCCGTACTAGCTGCAGCTACCACTTCTCTTCCCGAAACCATAGGGGAGGTAAGAAACTGGGACTACCGTTTTTGTTGGATCAGAGATGCTTCAATGGTAATCAAGGTCATTACCAAGTTGGGACACCTCAAAATCGTCAAAAAATTTATTGATTTTATCATCGATCTCATTCCTGACAAGGACGAAAAGTTACAGATCATGTATGGTATCAGTGGTGAAAAAATGTTGACTGAAAAAACATTGGATCATTTGTCGGGCTATCAGGGATCAAAACCCGTAAGGATAGGCAATGCCGCATTTATCCAAAAGCAAAATGATATTTATGGTATATTGATGGATGCCATTCATTTTCAGATTGAGAAATACATTGAAGAAACCGATAAACACGAAGAGTTGTGGTCTATAGTTAAATCTATTGTATGGGTGGTTGAACACAATTGGAAGCAAGCAGATAAAGGCATCTGGGAATTTAGAAAAGAAGACCGTCATTTTACTTTTTCCAAACTATTGTGTTGGGTGGCTGTAGATAGAGCCATCAAAATTTCTGACATCATACAATCCGGAAAATCTGCCAAAAAATGGGAAGCGCTTCGAACAGAAATTTACGAGGATATATTAGAAAACGCTTGGAATGAAGAAGTGCAAGCTGTTACACAATCCTATGGAACTGAGCATTTGGATGCTTCCGTATTACTCATGGAACCCTATGGTTTTATCGATGCCAAAAACCCAAAATATATAAAAACCGTCAAGGCCATTGAAAAAGAGTTGTCTCACGAGGGTCTTTTGTTTAGATACAAAAATGACGACGATTTTGGAACGCCCAGCTCATCGTTTACCGTTTGTACTTTTTGGTTCATCAACAGTTTATATAAAATAGGGGAGGAAGAAAAATCCAAAGCTATGTTTGATCAGTTGCTTTCCTACAGTAATCATTTGGGATTATTTAGCGAGGATATTGATTTTAAATCAAAAAGACTTTTGGGGAACTTTCCTCAGGCATACTCGCATTTGGCTTTGATCGATACGGCTCTTAACTTTAAACTACAG
>JAACDY010000061.1 GCA_009936675.1 Bacteroidota bacterium | reverse complement strand
CCAAAAAAGACCCGCGAATATTGTTCGTTTCTCCTGTATCAGGAACGGTCAAAGAAGTGGTGAGGGGTGCCAAAAGAAAAATTTTAAAAATCGTTATTGAAGAGCAAGCGGGAGATGTGGTAACCCACAAAATACCTGCTTCCAAATCTTTGAATCGTGAAAACATTACCGAAATTCTTTTGAATAGCGGTGCTTGGCCTTATATCAAACAAAGGCCTTATGGGATTACTGCCGATCCGGATGCTATACCAAAGGCCATTTACGTTTCTACCTATACCTCAGCCCCCTTAGATGTTGACTTTCAGTTTTTACTCAAAAACGATAAAGAAGATTTCCAAAAGGGAATTGACGTACTTAATGCCATGGTAGAAAGTCCGGTGACACTTTCTGTAGATGCTACTTTTTCAGGTTTTTTTGAAAATATTAAAGGGGTAGAGTTGTTGCGGATCAACGGACCACACCCTGCTGGAAACGTCAGCGTTCAAATCCACAAACATATGCCCATCAATATGGGAGAGAAAGTTTGGGAAGTACGTCCCGAGGACGTGGTCAATATCGGTAAGTTGTTCGATAATGGCCAATTCAGCGCCCAACGTACATTGGCCGTAGCCGGTGAATCGGTTTTACAACCCCAATACATCAAGACTAAAATTGGCGCCCTTATCAGTGCCTTAACAGATATTACTGGCTTTGACAATAGTCAACAAAATCGTTTTATCAACGGTGATGTTCTAAGTGGAAAGGCCGAGTCTCCCGACGGTCATTTGGACTTTTACAACAATTTATTGACCATCATACCCGAAGGAAACCATTACCGAATGTTTGGGTGGTTGCCTTTTATGGATAACAAAATTCCCAGCTTGTCCAAAACCTCTTTGTCTTGGTTGTTTGGCAACAAAGGCTATAACGTTGATACCAACATGAATGGAGAAGAAAGAGCCTTTGTGGTTACTGGTGAAATGGAAAAAGTATTTCCAATGGAGATTTATCCCATGCAGTTACTCAAAGCCTGTATGGCGAATGATATCGAAAAAATGGAAGCTTTGGGCATCTATGAAGTCATTCCCGAGGATTTTGGGTTGATCGATTATGCCAACACCTCCAAAATCGAAGCACAGCAAATTATCAGAGAAGGAATTGAATTAATGATTAAAGAAGTAGGATAATATTTACAGTATGAATTTTTTGAGGAATAAATTAGACGATCTTAAAAGACCTTTTGGCAAAGGCCAAAAATGGGAAAAGTATGCTCCGGCCGTTAACGCCTTTGACACTTTTCTTTTTGTACCCAACCATACCACCCATACCGGGGCACACATTCGAGATGCGGTTGATCTCAAAAGAACAATGGTAACGGTCATCATCGCATTGATGCCCGCATTGATTTATGGAATTTACAATACTGGATATCAGCATTTTATTCAAACTGGAGAGGCTTTTACCTTTTTGGATGCATTTATTCATGGGTCTTGGAAAATTGTTCCCATGATTATTGTATCGTATGTGGTAGGATTGACCATTGAATTTATTTTTGCCGTCTATCGCGGTCACGAGGTCAACGAGGGTTACTTGGTAACAGGTCTTTTGATCCCAATGATCATGCCCGTTGACATTCCCCTTTGGATGGTTGCCATTTCGGTTGCCTTTGCGGTTTTGATTGCCAAAGAAGCTTTTGGGGGAACGGGGATGAACATTTTAAATCCTGCACTCACCGCCAGAGCCTTTGCATTTTTTGCCTATCCCACCTACATGTCGGGAAATAAAGTTTGGGTTTCGGAAGCTTCCAACATCGATGGGATTTCTGGTGAAACCATTTTGGGTTCTTTGGCCGCAGGGGGTAATGTCAACTACAGTTTCTTTGAAATGTTTCAAGGATCCATCCCTGGTTCCATTGCAGAGACCTCAGCCCTTTTTGTTTTGATTGGGGCAGCCATCTTGATTATCACAGGAGTGGGCAGTTGGAGGATCATGCTAGGAAGTGTTATTGGAGCAGCTTTTGTAGGTTTCCTATTCAATCTTTGGGGTGCCAATGCCCTGATGAGCTTTTCATGGGTCAATCACTTGGTCGTAGGAGGTTTTGCTTGTGGTGTTGTCTTTATGGCCACCGATCCCGTCTCTGCCGCCCAAACCAACAAAGGAAAGTGGGTTTATGGAATCCTAGTGGGTGTATTTTGTATTTTAATTAGAGTATTTAACCCCGCCTATCCTGAAGGGGTAATGTTGGCCATATTGTTGATGAATGTTTTTGCCCCCACCATCGACCATTATGTCATCCAAGGAAACATAAACAAACGTAAAAAAAGATGGGCTTCAGCCCTCAAAACTGCATAGTCATGAACAGAGACTCCAACGGATATACTTTTCTTTTTGCTGCTGCAATGGTACTGGTGGTTGCTTCCACTTTGGCCTTTACAGCCAGCTCACTCAAATCCCTTCAGGCCGATAATGTCAGAAAGGAAAAAATGCAGAACATACTCTCTACCATCGGCATTCAGACCGATAGAGAGCAAGCCGAAACACTCTATAAACAATACATTACTGGAACTTTGGCTTTGGATCATATGGGGAATGCGGACGAAAAAGTGGACGCCTTCCAACTGAAGTTGAACAACGAAATCAAAAAACCCGCCAAAGAACAGCGTTTTCCTCTTTACAAGGCTGTTGTTGATGAGGTGAGCTATTATATTATACCACTTCGAGGTTCTGGTTTATGGGACGCCATCTGGGGGTATATCGCCCTTAAGTCCGACATCAACACCATTCAAGGTGCCGTATTTGACCACAAAGGAGAAACCGCCGGACTGGGTGCTGAAATTACCCAGCAGTGGTTTATGGATCGATTCAAAGAAGAAAAAGTCTTTGACAGTTCAGGTAAACTAGTAGGTATCAGTGTTTCCAAGACCAATAACGACCCCAAAGATACAGACAAAGACGACCACGAAGTCGATGCTATTTCTGGTGCTACCATTACTGGAGACGGTGTTACGGATATGATCATCGAGCGACTGGCTCATTATCTTCCTTATTTCGAAAAGGAAAAAACCACCATGGCCTCGATTAATTAACAAACTATGGCAGACAAAGAAGCAAAATCTTCAGAAAAACCAACCCTCTTATTCCTCAACAAGGAATCTGAGCCTTTATTTTCCAAAAAGAACAGGGCGCTTTTGACCGACCCTTTGGATGACAACAACCCCATTACCGTTCAGGTTTTAGGCGTATGTTCCGCTCTTGCAATTACTGTTCAACTCAAGCCTGCTTTGGTGATGACACTATCTGTAGTTGCTGTGATGGGAGCCAGTAATGTCATCATTTCACTGTTGAGAAATCTAATTCCCAACCGAATCCGAATCATCGTTCAGTTGGTGGTAGTGGCTTCTATGGTAATTTTAGTAGATCAAATTCTAAGGGCTTATGCCTATGATGTCAGTAAACAGCTCTCCATTTTTATTGGATTGATCATCACCAATTGTATCGTAATGGGTCGCTTAGAGGCTTTTGCCTTGGGCAACGGAGTCTGGAAATCTTTCTTGGACGGTATTGGAAACGCTGCCGGTTATGGATTTATCCTTATCGTAGTGGCTTTCTTTAGAGAACTTCTTGGTTCGGGAAAACTTTTTGGCTTTCAAGTCATTCCCGATGCACTATACGAAATGGGTTACGAAAATAATGGTTTGATGCTCTTGTCTCCCATGGCGCTAATTACTGTGGGTGTCTTTATTTGGATTCAACGCGCTCGTAACCGTAAACTCATAGAAAAGAATTAGATCATGGAAGGATTTTTAAACTTATTCGTAAAAAGTATTTTTATTGAGAACATGATCTTTGCCTATTTCTTGGGGATGTGTTCCTATTTAGCCGTTTCAAAAACTGTAAAAACAGCCGTTGGACTGGGTTTTGCGGTTATTTTTGTCTTAGCCATAACCGTTCCAATTAACTTTTTGTTGGATACCTACCTTTTACGCCCTGGCGCTTTGCAATGGTTGGACCCTTCCTATGCAGAGATCGACTTGAGTTTTTTGAGCTTTATTATGTTTATTGCTGTCATTGCCTCTATGGTGCAATTGGTGGAGATGATTGTTGAAAAATTCGCTCCTGCTCTCTACGGAGCTTTGGGAATCTTTCTTCCACTTATCGCAGTAAACTGTGCCATATTGGGAGGATCATTGTTCATGCAACAAAAAGATTTTTCGGGTGTAGCCGAATCTGCAGTTTATGGATGGGGTTCAGGTGTGGGTTGGTTGTTGGCCATGTTGGCCATTGCTGCCATCAGAGAAAAAATTATTTATTCAAATGTGCCAGCTCCACTTCGCGGACTGGGTATTACCTTTATTATAACAGGTTTGATGGCATTGGGTTTTATGAGTTTTATGGGGATTAAATTATAGTAAATTAGAGATGGATTATTCAGTTATTGTTGCGAGTGTTGTGGTTTTTTTGGTCATCACCTTTCTTTTGGTGGGAATGCTTCTGGGAGCCAAGGCAAAATTAGTGCCCTCTGGACCAGTAAGTCTTTTAATCAATGGGGATAATGATGTAGAGGTTTCCTCTGGGAGTACTTTACTCACCACTTTGGGGAACAACAAAATATTTTTACCCTCCGCCTGTGGAGGTGGCGGAACCTGTATTCAATGTAAGTGTCAGGTGATTGAAGGAGGTGGAGAGATTCTCCCCACTGAAGCCCCGCACTTTACCCGAAAAGAAATCGCCGAAGGATGGCGTTTGGGCTGTCAGGTCAAAGTAAAAGAAAATATGGTCATCCAAGTCCCCGAAGAGGTATTTGGGATCAAAAAATGGGAAGCTACAGTGGTCAGAAACTGGAACGTTGCCTCTTTTATCAAAGAATTTGTGGTGGAGATACCCGAAGCTATGGATTATGAAGCTGGGGGTTATATTCAGATTGAAATACCCCAATGTGAAGTCAAATACAGTGATATCGATATTTCTGCCCACCCTGAAGAACACCTCGGTGAACCCGATAAGTTCAAGCTGGAATGGGACAAATTTAACCTTTGGCCTTTGGTAATGAAAAATCCCGAAACAGTTGAGCGAGCCTATTCTATGGCTTCCTTTCCTGCCGAAGGTCGTGAAATTATGCTTAACGTCAGGATTGCCACCCCACCATGGGATCGCAATAAAAATGACTGGATGGAGGTCAATCCCGGTATAGCATCTTCCTATATTTTCTCAAAAAAAGCAGGTGATAAAGTAACCATCTCCGGCCCTTATGGAGAATTTTTTATCAATCACTCAGAGGCCGAAATGCTTTACGTAGGAGGTGGAGCCGGTATGGCTCCCATGCGTTCTCACTTATACGAGTTATTCAGAACCCTAAAAACTGGACGAAAGGTAAGCTTTTGGTACGGTGGTCGTTCCAAGAGAGAACTATTCTACTTAGATCACTTCATGGCTTTGGAAAAAGACTTTGAAAATTTCAAGTTTTATGTTGCTCTTTCAGAACCTATGGAAGAAGACAACTGGAAAATCAAAGACGGTCTCGATGGTGAAGGTGATGGATTCAAAGGATTTGTTCACCAATGCGTGATTGACAACTATCTCAACCACCACGAAGCACCAGAAGACATTGAGGTTTACTTCTGTGGCCCTCCTCTGATGAACCAAGCGGTAGAGAAAATGGCCGACGACTTTGGTATTCCTCCAGAGAACGTTCGATTTGATGATTTCGGTGGATAGATGCTTGGTGCGCAAGAAATTCATCAATTGGCCATGAAAGAGGTGGGCGACCATCTTACTGCACAGGGTTTTGAGTTTCTGGCAGTCAATTCACAACCCAAAAAAGATCCACAGTTTGTTTGTCTCAAGGGTCAAAAACTTCATTTTGTTGTGGTTAGGGGGTGCTTGTATCCCAAAAACCCCAAAGAATATGATCTCCAATTGTTGGAGCAAGTCAGAGATCACGGCATCAAATACAAAGCCACCACCTATTATGCTGGAGTAGGTTTTGCCCATGCCGATGATTATGAATTGCCATTAACCCAAAACGATCCCTATGCAGTCAATTTTGACGGGCTTCAAATTATGGACTAGTTTCAGCCTCCTCGGGTTGATTTTTTCGTGTAGTCCAAATCCTTCAAAAGCCAAAAGACTGCAAGGTTTTGCTCTGGGAACTTCCTACAACATTCAATATGTAGCCGATATTTCCGAACAGGAGGTACAAAATGGAGTGGACTCTATATTTTATGTTATTAACAAATCTCTATCTACCTATCTGCCTCAATCCGATATCTCTAAAATCAATAGGGGGGATTCTACGGTGGTCGTAGATCATCACTTCAGAAAAGTATTTCAAAAAGCGACTGAAGTTTGGAAAGCAACAGGAGGATATTTTGACCCCACCGTAGGGTCTTTGGTCAATGCTTATGGCTTTGGGCCAAAAAGATCAATAGATGTATTAAGTATTGATCAAATGGACAGCCTCCTCCAACTGACGGGTTGGCAAAAGGTGCAAATGAGAGCGAACCATACCATAAAGAAGGATTTTCCTAATATTTACATTGACTATAATGCCCTGGCTAAAGGATACACCGTTGATGTTGTAGGAAATTTCTTGCAAAGTTTGGGCAGTTTAGACTATATGGTAGAAATAGGAGGAGAGATCGTCGCCAAAGGCAACAGTCCCAAAACTCAAAAAGCTTGGAAAATTGCCATCGACGATCCTCGTCAAGGAGAAGAGCGTGATTTTTTACAGACCCTAACGATAAAGAATCAGGCCATTGCAAGTTCTGGAAACTATCGTAAGTACAGACTAGACCCTAACACAGGAGAGCGGTTTGTTCACTCCATTAATCCCTTAACGGGCTCGGCTTATAAAACCAATATTTTAAGCACCTCTGTCAAAGCTCCAGACTGTATGACAGCAGATGCGTGGGCTACTGCACTTATGGTTATGCCCCTAGAAAAAGGTCAAGCATTGATCGAAAACCAACCCCATCTGGAAGCCCTCTGGACAATAGCCAAAGACGATGACTTTTTGGTCGTTGAATCAACAAAGTGGTAAATCTCCTTTTTTTTATAAATTCATAGTTCCCAAGTTTTTCAATTTGTTAAACTATGAAGCAAGATTATTGGTTTGTTGGGATTTTCTTTTCCCTATTTTTCACTCATAGTGTTTTTTCTCAAATGACACTTTTCGGGGATTTGTATATCGCTCCTCAGAGTGAATTGCACATCGCATCTGATAAACTTTATTTTGAGGCGGGGAAAATAATTACCGATAGAGGAGTGGATTCAGGAACGCTTTCTTTTGCCCGTAAGGCGAATTGGGAAAGTGCCAATCACGATACCCATGTGGATGGTTTTATCCGTTTTTATGATTCAGATGAATTTATATACCCCGTTGGTCATAGAAATATTTTCCAACCAATATATCTGATCAATTTCAAAGGACATAATTATTTTGACTTAGCGTATAATCATATGGGTCACCAAGTCAATGCATCTTTTGATTCAATTGCTGGTGTGAGCAAAACCCATTATTGGGAATTAAGAAACCCCCGGGGATCCGCTCAATTGATCCTCTCTTGGAATGTATTTTCTGGTATTGATAAACTTTTAGGCTCAGCCCCGTCACCAGAAAAAGCCTTAGACTTAATCACCATAGGAGGCTTTGACGGTGAACGCTGGATTCCTATCCAAAGTGAATTAAAAGATTTTTCTACTAATGGGGTAGCGTAAACTCCCTTTTGAAGGGATACATAGAATCCAAAAATAGAGTTGATTTTTCAAAATTTTCTGCCTTTACATTGATGATGCGCAATATCCCT
>JAACDY010000007.1 GCA_009936675.1 Bacteroidota bacterium | reverse complement strand
TGAAATGGGATCAAGGCTTTATTGCCCAGTTGACCGCCTTTTTAAATCATTGATCAAACGAAGATTTAGTTACGCAAGCCCAGTTTTTTGCTGACATAATTGCCCACATTTTGTCCTTGCAAAAGCCCCTCATCAATAGCTTTTCGGTAGTGGATACCACCGTACATCCTACTGATGGCAGCTTCTTCCGCTGCTTGATGGAAAGACTGATAGGAACGAATGGGTAGGTCATAAGGTAATTCTGTATCGTCATCAAAGGCGATATTGTCTCCAAAAAAATCGGTGAGAATAACGGAAGCCGCACCCGAAACCACTGAGTGACCACTGGTGTATTCTGGAAAGGGAGGGGTTTGTAGTAAGGGATACCAGTTTTCGTCTAAGACTTTATTGATGATGGTTTCTGGACGAATCAAGTTACTTCTGTACTTTTCGTCCCAACAGCTGATAAAGGCATCGGCGATGGCGATGGATACTTTGGCATAGGCCGCTACAGTAGTCGGAAAATCGGCATTAATGTTACGAGATACGATCTTGGTAATACCGATCCAATGCGCACCAGGACTGATTTTTTTTAGGGCAAACATCACATGACCTTTGTGGGTAGAAACATAAGGATTGCAATCCCAAAATTTGGCGATCTCCCGTCTTTCGTCCTCGGCCTCGTTTTCTTGTATCTCCTTTACCACCTCATAGACCTCCATCAACTCTTGATAAAAATCTGATTCGGGTACCATGGAAAAAGCAGGAGGAGGTTCGGGTTGAAACTGAGACGCAGAGTTGAGTACAAAAGGTCTGATCTTACTCCAATGGGGTTCTATCCCATCCATATAATCGGGAGGGGTAGGTTGCCATCGAGAAGGACTGTCATAGTCAACAGAAAATTTGGGATAAGTACGGGTTTGTTTGTAATTATCTTGATCATACCAAGCTTTGATCTCTGTCACAACCTGATGGGCATACCGATGTGAAGCTTCATAAACCTCAAAGTTTTGTGCTTTCCATTCTAATGATAGCTCCTCTATATATTCCGACATTCGATCTACCGAAAAGATCAAATTTTTTCCGACCTCCACATAAGCCATAAGGCCAGCGAGTCTGGGATTGACCAAACTGTCATTGATGGGGCTGACCCCTTTAAAGTCTGATAAAACACCAACCAAAGAAACGTGATCGTTTCCTTCCTCCTGCGCCAAAATCTCATAGGCAGCAATATTGGCATAGGCATATACCCTACTCGCCAAAGGAGGCGAAAAAATATCGTGTACGATCACAGAGGTCAACTGATCTTGCGCTAAGTGGTAATCCTCCGCTGTAATTTCAATGGGTAGCTGCTTTTTACAATGGGTAAATCCCAACATTAAAAAGAGCATGACTAGAGGTATTGTTTTTTGAAATCTCATGATTCTAAAAAAGCTTCAGCTGGTTTTGAATGGTCAAAATTACTCAATTTTCAACTTTATTGGATGTATAAATTTGAGTTATCGTTTCAAAAAGGAGAGGTTTCTTTTTAGACCCTCGTAACGGGTTCTTTTGATAGCACTATTTTTAAAAATGGTTTCAAAAGTGGTTTCAGTCATTTCTTCCCAATCTTTTTGGGTAAAGTCGAGCAATTCAGGCTTTGGATCAAAAAGCGGTTCATTATGGGATTTGGAAAAACGGTTCCAAGGGCATACGTCCTGGCAAACATCACATCCAAAAGCCCAATTGTCCATCTTATTTTGAAATTCATTAGGGATTTGATCTTTCAACTCAATGGTGAGATAAGAGATGCATTTACTGGCATCAATATCATAGGGCGTGAGGGCTTCGGTGGGGCATGCATCGATACAGGCGGTACAAGTGCCACAGTGGTCGGTAACGGGGGTATCGTACTCCAGTTCCAAATCAATGATCAATTCGGCAATAAAAAAGAAAGAGCCTACCTTTTGGGTGATTAGGTTGGTGTTTTTGCCCATCCAACCCAAACCACTTCGCACGGCCCAAGCCTTATCCATAACGGGGGCTGAGTCAACAAATACCCGGCCATTGACTTCTCCTATTTCCTCTTGTATTGTTTGGAAGAGTTGTTTGAGTTTGTCTTTGATCGCAAAGTGGTAGTCGTTACCATAGGCGTATTTGGAAATTTTAGGCGCGCCTTCCACTTGTTGTTCGTCCGTATAATAATTGAGCAAAAGGGAAACCACACTTTTGGCTCCAGGCACCAACAAACGGGGATCCAAGCGTTTGTCGAAATGGTTTTCCATATAACCCATTTTCCCATGTTTGCCTGCTTTGAGCCATTGCTCTAGGCGTGAAGCCTCCTCTTCTAAAAAATCGGCTTTGGAAATCCCACAAGAAAGAAATCCCAACTCCTTGGCGGCGTTTTTAACGATAGCGGTATGGTGGGATAATGACAACATTTTACTAAATCTAAAGCATTTAAAACAGGAAACAAGGGCAATTTAATAGAAAAGTGATTGGGGGTGAAAAAAATGATCTGTTTAATACATCTGTTTAACGGAATTAAATCTTGTCTTAAATGATTTATAAAGCCCCCATAAGACTAATTTTAATGCCTTAAAACAGTTTTTATAATTTGCTATTATGTCAAATAAGGCTTGAAAATTATTCAATATATTATACTCATTAAGAAAAGGATTTTCGACTCCCAAAGAATATTTGATGTTTAGACATCCCTTATCCTAAACCAAAAATTTTTCTCGGTTAACGATTAATGAATGAGGAGGATAAGAAATTATCAGAGGGCTATGGTCGCAGGGAGAATACGATCAATTGTTGTAGTAAGTTAAAAGCTTTTAGAACAAGCCTCCTTGGTTGTCTTTGATCCTACCGAGATGTCTATAGGCCAATTCGGTAACCTCTCTTCCTCTGGGGGTTCTGACCAAAAAGCCTTCTTGGATCAAAAAGGGTTCATAGACCTCCTCTATGGTTTCTCCGTTTTCGGAAACAGCAGTGGCTAGGGTGGTGATGCCTACGGGGCCACCTTTAAATTTATCAATAAGGGTAGTAAGGATTTTATTGTCCATTTCATCCAACCCATGGGCATCGACGTTGAGCGCATTGAGGGAATATTGGGTGATTTCGATATCGATTTTACCATTTCCTTTGATTTGAGCAAAATCTCTGACCCTTCTGAGCAGTCCATTGGCAATTCTTGGTGTTCCTCGACTCCTTCCGGCAATCTCAATGGCGGCTTGGGAACTGATGGAAACACTGAGGATATTGGCACTGCGTTCCAAGATGGTGGACAGCAGTTCAGTATTGTAATATTCCAAACGACTGGTGATCCCAAAACGAGCCCGCATGGGGGCGGTCAATAGTCCTGAGCGGGTGGTGGCTCCCACCAACGTAAAGGGATTGAGGTTGATCTGAACGGTTCGGGCGTTGGGACCCGTTTCGATCATGATGTCGATCTTGTAGTCCTCCATGGCCGAATACAGGTATTCTTCTACTATGGGACTCAAACGGTGGATTTCGTCGATAAACAGAATATCTCTGGGCTGTAGGTTGGTCAACAGTCCCGCCAGATCGCCGGGTTTGTCCAGTACCGGCCCAGAGGTCATTTTGATGCCTGCTCCCAACTCACCAGCCAGTATATAGGCCAAGGTCGTTTTACCCAAACCGGGAGGGCCGTGAAACAAAGTATGATCCAGTGCCTCTTCGCGTTGATTGGCTGCCGCCACAAAGACTTTAAGGTTTTCCAGTATGCTTTCCTGACCTGCAAAATCATCAAAACTCTCAGGTCGTAAGGCTCTGTCAATATCTTTTTCTTCAGGAGAAAACTGCTCACCGGAAGGGTCTAAAAACTCATTCATCTATAACAAAGATAAATGATTTAACGCTTAGAAACTGAATCCCTTAGAAATGTTCTTGAGCTCCCCGATATCCAATATTTTTAGTGTTTTACCCTGAATAAGGATTAAACCCTTCCGTTCAAAAACCTTTAACATTCTTATCGTAGACTCTATTGTAACTCCAATATAACTGGCCATGTCCTCTCTTTTGAGGTAAAGCTTAAGGTTGCCGAGTGTATCCTCACCGAAATCATCATGAATTTTAATCAAAAAATGAGCCAGTCGCTGTACCATTTTATTTTCCCCCATAATGACAATCCGGTCATCGGTCGCTTTGAGGTATTCAGCAAATGTTCCCAAAAGTTGACGGATAAAATTCTGATCTTTCAGGATCTCAAAAAAACTTTTTTTACTCAAAAAACACACGGATACTGGGGTCAATGCTCTGGCTTTTAGATTGGTTGTTTCTTCATTGAGAATGCTACGAATCCCCAATAAAGTTCCTTCTCCCAAAAAATGAATGATTTGCTCTTTTCCATTGGCACTCATTTTTGAAATTTTACAAACACCGCTCTTGATAAAATAAATCCCGCGAAGTTGTTGTTCCTCATCAAAAATCAATTCTCCTTCATTGAATTGTAAGCTGATAACAGGTTTGTGATCATTTATCTGTTGTTGAATGCAAAAAGTGTGGGAGGCTTGGCAAAAACTACAATAGAACATCGTCAGGTAATTTGGGTATTACCAATTTACAAAAAACCTGATAATTGTCAGGTTTTTAAATAAATTAATTTTTGATCTTGTACTTTAAAAATTCATGCCTCAAACTTGTCATCACTGTGGCAAAAGCACCTCCCAAAATCTAGTCATTTTTAACCACCTTCCTTTTTGTTGTTCGGGGTGCAAGATGGTTTATCGCTTAATCAATGAGAGTGATTTGGCAAATTTTTATTCCCTATACCCCAAAAAGGGAAATAGACCTCGTAAAGGGCGAAATTATCCTTTTCTTCAAGATAAAAGTTTTAGAAAAAAATGGGAAACCTTTAGGGAGGGTGAAAAAGTTCAAATAACACTCGCTATCCCAAGTATTCATTACAGTGCATGCATTTGGGTTTTGGAACACCTGCCTCAGATGGAGGAAGGTATTCTCAATGCTGAGGTCCATTTCACAAAGAGAAAGCTTATGCTGTTTTTCGATGAGAATCGCGGAAGGATGTGGATACAGATCGAAACTTGTTTTGTGGAAGCGGTGCTATCGGGGCCAATGACCTGATGAATTATGCTGCCTTTATCAGATATGCTTTTAGGGGGAGTATTAAAGCAAATTTTTGCATTAAAAATTTGGGCTTTCGGTGTGCAAAATCAGTTAATCACTAAAATTTAAACCTGTGAAAAAACAATATGTCCTTATCATAATTCTAATGAATATCTGCTTTTTTTCTTGTCGTCAAAAGACTCAAAAAAAGAACATCGATCAATCCCCCCTGTCAGAATTATCCATCGTTAACCTACCCTCAGAATGGACAACTCATAAAAACGAAGACATTACCTTGGAAAGCCTTAGGGGAAATGTGATCGTACTGGTGATGGTTTACACCAGTTGTAAGGCTGACTGTCCTCGTTTGGTTTCAGATATGAAAAACATTCATAAGCAGATTAAAGACAACAACCCTGATCGCCTAAAAATGGTACTGGTCAGCATAGACCCAAAAACAGATACACCGGAACGACTCAACAGTTTCGCCATTGAAAACCAAATCGATCAAAAGCCGTGGTTACTGTTGAGAAGTACCAAAGGAAACACCCGAGAACTGGCCAACGTATTGGCAGTAAAGTACTAAAGCATTTCACCCATTGATTTTTCGCACTCCAATATCATTAGTGTTTTTAATAGGGAAGGATAGCTTGTTTTTCAGCAAGAAGGCCTTGCCTTAGATCATAAAGGTACGGTTGAGACCATCAAAAAACAATTGGAATAATCTTGTAGTAAAAAAAGCTGCCTTAGGGCAGCTTTTTTATGGTTTGGTTTCTTTAATGTTGGAGTTCTTCTTCTCCTTCTTTTAATGGAATGTGTTGAGGGACAAAATCCTCCTCATGTCCAGGTTTGGAATAATCGTAAGCCCATCGGTGTACCTCAGGGATTTTACCTTCCCAGTTGCCGTGAAAATGTTTGATGGGTGCTGTCCACTCCAAGGTGGTGGAACGCCAAGGGTTTTGTTCGGTGGGTCTTCCATAGAAGATACTGTGGATAAAGTTGTAAAGAACAACCAACTGAGCGGCTCCTGCAATCAATGCAAAGATGGTGATCACCACATTGATATTGGCCAAATCGTCAAAATATGGGAAAGCTGTATTGGTGTAATACCTTCTAGGAAGTCCCGCCATACCAATAAAGTGCATGGGGAAAAAGACACCATAAGCGCAAATCGCCGTAACCCAAAAGTGTAAATAACCTAGGTTTTTATTCATCATACGTCCAAACATTTTTGGGAACCAATGGTAAACCCCTGCAAAAAGTCCATAAAGCGCAGAGATACCCATCACCAAATGGAAGTGAGCCACAACGAAATAGGTGTCGTGAACATTGATGTCTAATGTACTGTCTCCCAGTATTATCCCTGTCAAACCTCCCGAAATAAAAGTGGAAACCAATCCAATGGAAAACAACATGGCAGGGTTGAGTTGCAGATTTCCTTTCCAAAGGGTGGTGATATAGTTAAACGCCTTCACCGCTGAGGGAATGGCAATCAATAGTGTTGTAAAAGTGAAAACCGATCCTAAGAAGGGATTCATCCCGGAAATAAACATATGGTGTCCCCAAACGATGGTGGACAAAAAGGCAATGGCCAAAATGGAAGCGACCATGGCGCGATAACCAAAAATGGGTTTTCTTGAATTGGTCGCAATGATTTCAGAGGTAATTCCCAGAGCGGGCAACAATACAATGTATACCTCTGGATGTCCTAAGAACCAAAAAAGGTGTTCATAGAGAACGGGCGATCCACCTTGATAGTGCAATACCTCTCCTTGTATAAAAATGTCGGAAAGGAAAAAGGAAGTTCCAAAACTCCTGTCCATGATCAGCAACAAAGCTGCCGAAAGTAAAACAGGAAAGGAAACCACTCCAATAACGGCCGTGATAAAGAAAGCCCAAATGGTCAAAGGCAAACGACTCATGGTCATTCCTTTGGTACGGAGGTTTAATACCGTTACGATATAATTTAAAGATCCTAAAAGTGAGGAAGCAATGAATATGGCCATGGAAACCAACCATAGGGTCATTCCCAGACCAGAACCGGGTTGAGCTTGAGGCAAGGCGCTCAAGGGAGGATAGATGGTCCAACCAGCTGCAGCTGGCCCTGCTTCAACAAACAAGGAAAATACCATGATGACACTAGAGATAAAAAATAACCAGTAGGAAATCATATTAAGCAATCCAGAGGCCATATCTCGGGCACCGATTTGCAATGGAATCAAAAGGTTACTAAAAGTTCCACTCAGTCCTGCTGTAAGGACAAAGAAAACCATGATGGTTCCGTGAATGGTCACCAATGCTAAATATACATTGGGATCCATCACCCCGTCAGGGGCCCATTTGCCCAATAGGGCTGACATGATGCCCATGGGCTGTTCTGGCCAAGCCAGTTGTAAACGGAACAGAAGAGACATGGCGATGCCGATGATTCCCATAAATAATCCGGTGATCAAGTATTGTTTTGAGATCATCTTATGATCTTGACTAAAAACATACTTGGTAATAAAGGTTTCTTTGTGATGATGTCCGTGATCCTCCTCATCGTATGCTTGCGCTGCTGCTGTTGACATGATCTTTTGTTTTATTTAATAGATTATTGGATGACTTCTGCAAAGGTTTGCTGATCGTCTATCCATTTTTGAAATTCTTCGGGTGTTTCTACAATTATTTTCATTTGCATATTGTAGTGCGAAGCCCCACAAATTTTATTACAAAGTAACAAATAATCGAATACATAGGGTTCTAAAGCTTCTTCGCCTTTTGCAATCAGCGCTTGGCTGTTTTCTCTTCTGATGGCATTGATTTTTTTGATCTTGGCCTTGATGTCTTCTGTCTGGCGTATTTCTTCGGTGGTGATCGTAGGGACAAAAGCAAATTCTGTAATCATCCCGGGAACACAGTTCATCTGTGCTCTAAAGTGAGGCATATAGGCGGAGTGTAAAACGTCTTGGGAACGCATTTTAAAAATGACCTCTCTTCCGGCTGGTAAATGTAATTCTTGCACCACTACATCGTCAAAGCCGTTGGGATCGGTGGCATCGATACCTACGAGGTTCTTACCATCAAAATCCTGTAAAAAACGAACATTGGCATCGCCAAGAACACCGTCTTCTCCAGCGTATCGGGCTTTCCAATTGAACTGCTGTGCGTATAACTCCACCACCAGTGCGTCTTCGTTCTCCTCTACCGTCATAATGTCCGTCCAAGTGTAGAGTCCATAAAGGATCAAACCGGCCAATGCAATGACAGGGATGATGGTCCAAATGGCCTCCAAACGGTCGTTGTCGGCATAAAACAAGGCTTTTTTGCCCTTTTCGCCTCTATACTTATAAGCAAAATAATGCAAAAGGGCTTGGGTGATCGTTTGGGTGAAAAAGATGATGGCAAATGAAATCCACATCAAATTGTCGTATTCAAGACCGTGCTCCGAAGAAGCATCGGGCAAGAGTACGTCGCCCCATTTCCAAAAAGAAAACAAGGTGATGGCGTAGATAAAAATCAAAAAAGCAAACATTAACTGGCCGTTCCAGCGGTTATCGTCGTCGTCAGCTACTTGCGTATTCTCTTTTTTGGGTTGAGACAATTCAAATATCTTAGTGATTTGCCAAATGGAAATCGCGACCAATACTAAAACTACAAGTGTCAATAAAATCGTCATTTATCTTACCATTAATTATTAATAGTGAAAGCGTTCACTCTCTCCCATGTATGGATCTCCTGCTGCATGCAGTGGCGCTTTCGAAATTTCTTTAAATACTACCAATAGGAACAGCCCAAAGAAAAATAGGAATCCTCCTATCTCAGGCACACCAATAAACCATTGGTCGCCCACAGCCGAGGGCATGATCATATTGAATACGTCTATATAATGTCCCAGCAAAATCACTATACCCGCCATTACAATAAAGTAATTGAGGCGCTTGTAATCGCTGTTCATCAAAATCAATAGTGGGAAAATAAAGTTCATCACCAACATACCAAAAAAGGGAAGATTGTAATCCTCAATTCGAGTGATGAAATAAGTGACTTCCTCGGGGATGTTGGAATACCAGATGAGCATGAATTGTGAAAACCACAAATAGGTCCAGAAAATACTGATTCCAAACATAAACTTGCCCAAATCGTGGATGTGACTGTCATTGACTTTTTCCAAATAGCCTTTGGATTTGAGATAGATCGCAATCAGGGCGATGGTGGTGATTCCAGATACAAACATACTGGCAAAGACATACCATCCGAAGAGGGTACTGAACCAGTGGGGGTCGATGGACATCACCCAATCCCATGACATCATGGATTCGGTAACAATATAGAAGACCAAAAATGCGGCCGAGATTCTAAAATTCTTTTTGTGGTTGGATACATCAGTGGCCTGATCTTGTGCCAAGGAGAACTTTCTCGAAAAATAGCGATAGGTCGCCCATCCAGCAATATAAAACAAAGCACGAGCCAAAAAGAAGGGAACATTGAGGAAGCCTACTTTTCCTTGTATCAATTTATCATGGGCTACCACTTCGGGATCCATCCATATAAAGAGGTGGTTGAAATGCATGCCCGAAAGCGCAAGTATGACAAAAACGATCAATGCGCCAGGCAACAAATAGGCGGTGATTCCTTCCATCACCCTAAAGAGTGCTGGGGACCAGCCGGCCTGAGCAGCGCGGTTGATGGCATAAAAGGCCAAGGTTCCAAGGGCAATCATCATAAAGAAGAAGGCCGCTACATAGAGGGCCGCCCAAGGTTTGTTTTGTAGTTGGTGCAACAAATGCTCTCCATGGTGATCTTCACCGTGCTCCTCTCCATGAGCAGAGGGGGATTGGTGGTCGTTGTGGGTATCGTGAGGGGCAGCTCCGTGCTCGGCGCCATGTCCTTCTCCGTGATGGGCATCGGCCACCATGGCTTGGGCTTCGGCAACCGTGTCGGGAGAACTTAGGAATCCATAGACCAAACCTAAAAATCCAACCACCATCAAAATGATGGAAAAGTTTCTTAATTTATTTGTAAAAGTGTACATACCGTTTTCCAATAAATTATTTAATTAGGTTTTTTCTCAACTCCATAACGTGTTGTGCTATCTGCCATCTCTCGGTGGCGTTCACTTGTCCAGCATGGGAACCCATGGCGTTTCTACCGTACATCAGAACGTGGTAAATACTCCCTGGAGTAATGTCACGATCGGCATAGTTGGGCACACCCAAATATTTTTCTCTGGTCATCAATATCCCTTGTCCATCGCCTTTGTTGCCATGACAGACTGCACAGTAGATACCGTAGAGTTCTTTTCCTTGTTTGCCGTTGTCCGCGTTGACAGTAAGGGGGGATTTCAAATCTGCTTTGGCAGCTTCATATCCATCATTGCTGTCGGGATAATCGTAAGGAATCCATCCGCGATTGATCGAACCCTCCACAGGAAGTTGTGCTTCTATGCCATTGGCAAAAGCATCGGAATCTGCGTAGGTTTCATATCCTACGGGTTCGTACATATTCGGGAAATACTGATAGTTGGGCTTGGACGAGTCAAAACACGACTGCAAGCTCAACAGCAATAGTACAAGCAACCCAAAAGAAGTAGTTCTAGTCATGATCGCTCTTTTTTTCAATGGTTGTGATATCAATGGCACCTGTTTCTTTCAAAAGTGCGTTGAGTTCTTTTTCGTTGTCATGCAACTCAATTTCGACCAAAAATTTGTCGTCGGTGGTCAAAGGGTTGGGATTTTCGGCTTCTTTAAAGGGCCACAATCGGCTCCTCAAATAAAAGGTAATCACCATCAAGTGAGCGGCAAAAAACACCGTCAACTCAAACATAATGGGGACAAAGGCGGGCATATTTTCCAAATAGGAAAAACTGGGCTTTCCACCGATATTCTGCGGCCAGTCTTCGATCATGATATAATTCATCATCAAAATGGCAACCGAAAAACCAATACAGCCATAGATAAAGGCCATGATGGAAATCCGAGTATCGGCCAAACCTAGGGCTTTGTCCAAACCGTGAACGGGAAAAGGAGTATAGACCTCTTCGATGTGGTGTTTCTTCTCACGGATCGATTTTACCGCAGACAACAAGGTATCATCGTCGTCGTATAAAGCGTGTATTACTTGATTACTGCTCATGCTCCGTCTCTTAATTTTTTATATTTCTCTCCAGAGGATTTCAAAATGGTTTTTACTTCTGCCTGAGCGATCACAGGGAAGGTTCTGGAATAGAGTAAAAACAAGACAAAGAAAAATCCTATGGTACCTATAAAGATTCCTATATCGACAAATGTTGGAGAGAACATGGTCCAGGAAGAGGGAAGATAATCCCTGTGCAAGGAGGTCACAATGATTACAAATCTTTCAAACCACATACCGATGTTCACCACTATAGAAATGATAAAAGAAAAGACTATGCTGGTTCTCAGTTTTTTAAACCACATAAACTGCGGAGAAAATACGTTACAGGTCATCATCGACCAATAGGCCCACCAATAAGGTCCTGTCGCTCTATTGAGGAAAGCATACTGTTCGTATTCTACGCCCGAATACCAAGCGATAAACAATTCGGTGATATAGGCCACCCCAACGATAGAACCAGTGATCATGATGACGATGTTCATCAACTCTATGTGTTGCACGGTGATATAGTCCTCCAAATGGGAGACCTTACGCATGATGATCAATAGGGTTTGTACCATGGCAAAACCAGAGAAAATTGCTCCCGCAACAAAATAAGGCGGGAAAATGGTGGTGTGCCAACCCGGTATGACCGAAGTGGCAAAGTCAAAAGATACAATGGTGTGTACGGAAAGTACCAGAGGTGTGGCCAATCCAGCCAAAACCAAGGAAACTTCCTCAAAACGCTGCCAATCTTTGGCTCTACCCGACCATCCAAAACTCAGAAGGCTGTATATTTTCTTTTGGAAAGGCTTGACCGCTCTATCACGAATCATCGCAAAATCGGGCAATAATCCCGTCCACCAAAAGACCAAGGAAACCGACAAATAGGTGGATATGGCAAATACATCCCACAAAAGGGGGGAGTTGAAATTCACCCAAAGGGAACCAAAAGTGTTGGGTATGGGCAATACCCAATAGGCCAACCATGGTCGTCCCATGTGAATAATGGGAAAGAGTCCGGCTTGTATGACGGAAAAAATGGTCATGGCTTCCGCAGAACGGTTGATGGCCATACGCCATTTTTGACGGAACAACAGCAGTACGGCAGAGATCAATGTCCCCGCATGTCCAATACCGACCCACCATACAAAGTTGGTGATGTCCCAAGCCCATCCAACGGTTTTATTCAAGCCCCAAGTTCCGATACCCGTTCCTATGGTATAGGCAATACAGCCCAGTCCCCAAAGGAAGGCGGTAAGGGCAATTCCAAAAACGATCCACCACTGGCGATTGGCTTTTCCCTCCACCGGTGCCGCAACGTCAACGGTGACGTCGTGATATGTTTTATCACCCGTTACTAGAGGTTTTCTTATTGGTGCTTCGTAATGCGATGCCATACGATTGTTTTTTTCTATTTCTAAGATTCGTCCGTATTTCTTACCATAGCCTGATACATGACATTGGGTTTGGTTCCCACGCTTTCCAGTAAGTGATACATCCTATCTTCTTCTTTTAAAGCAGCTACTTGACTGTCCTTGTCATTGATGTCTCCAAAAACGATGGCGCCATTGCTACAAGCATTGGAACAAGCTGTTTGGAATTCTCCATCTTCGATGACCCTACCCTCAAGCTTGGCATCTAAAATGGTTTTTTGAGTCATCTGGATACACATAGAACACTTTTCCATCACCCCTCTCGAACGTACAACCACATCGGGATTCAATACCATTCGGCCCAAATCATTGTTCATGTGGTAGTCAAACTCGACATTTTTGTTGTAGAGGAACCAATTGAATCTCCTTACTTTATAAGGGCAATTGTTGGCACAGTATCTTGTTCCAACACAACGGTTGTAGGCCATGTGGTTCTGACCTTGTCTTCCGTGGGAAGAGGCCGCCACCGGACATACTGTCTCGCAAGGTGCGTGGTTACAGTGTTGGCACATGACTGGCTGGAAAGCCACTTGTGGATTTTCCGAGGCATTTTCCATCTCTCCAAAGGTGGTCAATGAATCTCCCAATCCTGATATGTCTTCTTTGGTCTGATCGTCTTCTCCAAAACTTGCGCCCGAAGAATAGTAGCGATCAATTCTCAACCAATGCATGTCTCTCGACTTTCTGATCTCTTTCTTCCCGACCACGGGTACGTTGTTTTCGGAATGACAAGCAATCACACAGGCACCACATCCGGTACAGGCATTTAAGTCAATGGACATGTTAAAATGATGCCCCACAGAACGGTCAAAAGATTGCCACATGTCCACCTCCGGGGAGGTTACTTCATATTCCATGTGGTTCTTAGAGACTTTCGGAATGGGGTTCCAGTAATCTTTGTCCTTGGTGTTAAAAATTTCCAAGGTAGTTTCTTTGATGATGTCTCCTCTTCCCATCAAGGTGTTGTGCAATTGTACACAAGCAAACTCATGGTAACCCTCAGCAGGGCTGATGGAAACCGCTTGAACAGCGTCAACATTATTGTAAAAATGATAGGCGTTAATTCCCACCTGCATTTCGTCTTGTAATCCCCTTCGCGCTCCATAACCCAATGCCAATCCAACAGTTCCTTGTGCTTGACCAGGCTGAATCAATACTGGAGCGATCAGACTTTTGTCTCCTACCGTTACATTGGCATAACTCCCATTGAGTGCACCGTCGGCAACATTGACATTCTTAAGACCGATGTTTTTGGCATCGGCAGCAGAGACAGTAAGGTAGTTGTCCCAAGACACTCTGGTTATGGGATCGGGGAATTCTTGCAACCAAGGGTTGTTCGCTTGTTGCCCATCTCCCATTCCAATTTTACTGTACAAGACCAATGACATGGCTCCTGAAGCGGTTTGGGAAAGGGTTTTGAGCTGGCGACTTAGGTCAACCGAAGCCGTATTGGCTTCTATGGTGTCTCCAGAGGAAAGAAAACCATCGTGAAGTGTCTTGTTCCACGGACTTTCTTGGAGTATGTTTTCAGACCAATTGGATTGGATCTCTTGATAATAGCTGTTGTCACTTCCAGAAAGTTTAAGAAGGACATCCTGAAATTGTTGGGTATCAAAAAGCGGACGAATGGTGGGCTGGGCCAAGGCATAATGTCCTTTTTTGAATTGGTGGTCTCCCCAACTCTCCAGATAATGAGGGGTGGCGGCCACAAATTGAGAGGCGACTGCCGTCTCGTCTTCTTTTAAGGCAAAGGCAACAGACAATTCTAATTTGGAAAGTGCGGCAGTAAAGGCTTCCGCATCGGCTAAAGTAAATCCGGGATTTACACCAGCCGTTATCAATCCTTTCAGTTTACCGCTTTTCATGTCATCCATCAACTGGGCAAGCTTTTGGTTGCTTCCCTGACGGACAAATTTGGGCTGGGCCACGTCAATGACTGCTGATCCCAAATAATCGTTAATGGCCAAAATCACCTCTTGTACATCTACATCTTCAATGCCAGAAACAACTACGGCTTTGGAACCCGATTTTTTCAATCGTGACACGGCTTGGGCAACAACTTTTGAATGCTGAGGACTCAAATCATTCGGAAGAGAGGTAGCCGTGAGTTGGGCATAAATCTGTGCGACAATTTTTTTCTGAGTGGCGGGATCAGTTGGAATTCTGTTGTCCGCATTGGCTCCAGAAAGGGTCATATTGGACTCAAACTGAAGGTGATAGGACATTTTGGTGTTTCCGCGATCTTTTTGGGGAACCCTAGACTGGGAATATCCGCTGTCGTATCCTCCCCCTTGCCAATCGCCGAGTATGTCCGCACCCACAGCAACGATGGTCTCCGCTTTGGAAAAATCATAATCAGCCAAAGCCCTAACACCATATCGGTTTTCGAAAGCATCCAAGGCATGACTCGAGGACAAAGTATCGTAAACCACATGACTTACATTGGGATGTTGCGCAATGAATTGATCAATAATCCGCTGTGTGGTGGGACTGGCAAAAGTCTGAGTAAGCAATACAACTGGCTTTTCAGAAACGGCCAAAGCTTTGAGCTTGGCACCTACTTGTCTGTAAAAGTCACTCCAGTTGACGTCTACTCCATTGGCTTTTGGCCCCTGCAATCTGTTAATGTCATACAATGACAAAACCGATGCATGAACACGGGCATTCCCACCTCCTAAAGTGGGAGCCTGCTTGTTGTTTTCGACCTTGATCGGCCGACCCTCGCGGGTTTTTATAATGACACTCCTAAAGTCAAAGCCATCAGCAATCGCTGTGGCATAATAATTCGCTATTCCAGGGATGATTTGTTCCGGTTGTACCACATAGGGTACGGATTTGATGACCGGACCCTCGCAGGCAGCCAAACTGGCGGCGGCCGTACTGAACCCCACATATTTGAGAAAATCCCTACGGTTGGTGTTGGATTCACTCATCGTTTGTTCGTCTCCCAAAAACTCGTCTACTGGAATTTGATCGACAAATTCTTTTTGTTCCAGCTTCTGAACCATCTCATTGTCTTTGTCGAGTTGCGCTACGCTTTTCCAATAAACTTTATTTGATGACATAATGCTGTTTAAACCTATTTAATAATGACACTTACCACATTCCAATCCTCCCATCTGGGCAACGGTCAATTTTTCAACGCCGTATTTCTTGGACAATTCATCGTGAATTTTGGCATAATATTCATTGTCTTTGACCTTGACGTTGGTTTCTCTATGACAATTGATACACCATCCCATGGTCAAAGATGAGTGCTGATACATGATCTCCATTTCCTCTACAGGCCCATGACAGGTCTGACACTCTATTCCCCCCACTTGGACGTGCTGGGCGTGATTGAAATAAACAAAATCCGGTAGATTGTGAATCCTTACCCACTTGACGGGCTTGGTATCCCCCGTATAGGCTTGGTTTTCTTCATCCCAGCCCACCGCATCGTATAGTTTTTTGATCTCTTTGGTGTAAAATTCTTTGGTGTAACCGTTTTCTAAATCTTCCTCTCCGTTATAGTCGGCTATGTTTTTGTGACAATTCATACAAACGTTCAAAGAGGGAATCCCCGAGTGCTTGGATACTCTTGCAGAAGAATGACAATATTTACATTCTATTTGGTTGGCACCAGCGTGTATTTTGTGTGAATAGTGAATCGGTTGAACGGGCATATATCCTTGATCAATCCCTACTTGCATCAGAAAACCATATACGAAATAGGCACTGCTCAACAAAAAGCCAATTACCATTAGGAAAATCAAAAAGTGATTTTTGGCGACTACTTGCCAAAGTGGAGGTCGTTTTTCCTTGACAGGGGGTGTGACATCCACACCACTGGCAATGGCAATTCTCTTTAAAGTTTTTTGTACCAAAAACAGCATGACCACCAATAGTACAAACACCAAAGTAAGGGCTGCCAAAATCAAATCATTGCTGGCTCCCGATCCGGAAGCGGCGGCAACGGGTTGTTGGCTTGCGGCGGTGGCCACTGGTGCTGGTGGTGTGTAATCCGTATAGGCCAATATGTTGTCAATGTCAGTATTGGACAACATAGGAAAGGCATTCATGGCCACTTTGTTGTATTCCTCCCAAACGGCTACTGCCTGTGCGTCACCGTCCTTGATCATAGCCGAACTATTTTTGATCCAGCTGTACAACCACTCCCGCTCATATTTGGCAGTAACGCCTTTAAGAGCAGGACCAACGGCTTTCTTATTAAGTTTGTGACAAGAGGCGCAGTTGGCGTTAAAAAGTTTCTTTCCCGCTTGCACGTCTGCTTCCTGTGCAAAACCAGAGA